>JAKFVZ010000741.1 GCA_021732965.1 Reyranella sp. | reverse complement strand
CATCGACTATCCGGGCGGCATGCCGGGCGATGTCGCGATCACGCTGAGCTGGGGATGATGGTGCGTATCCATATCCAGTCGAGGCGGGTATTCGTCGCCGGGATACTGGCGTCGCTGAGTTCGGCTCGTTTTGCCCAGTCGTCGGGGAGCTCATTCGTCGGAAGCTGGAAGGGCGACGTTCCTGGCATCGGCGAAGCCACCCTCATCGTCACCTCGATCGGCGCCGGCGGACGCGTGGAAGGCAGGATGGAGTTCGCGCCTCAGGGATTCGTCTCGACCTTCGGCGACAAGCCTGACTCGATCAAGCGCACCAACCAGGGCATCGTTGCCGATGGCACGCTCACGATCGAAGCTGCGCTCGGCGGACGATACGTGCTCCGGCGCAATGGAGATGCGCTGAGTGGCCGATATATCCGGGGCACGACCATGGACGTGCCGGTGACCTTCAAGAAGTCCTAGCGGTCAGCCGCGCAGCGCCGCCCGTGTGTAGCGGGCGATCATGCGTTGCTCGTCGGTCGGAACGACCCAGGCCGATACGGCCGCGCTGTCGACGCTGATGCGGCCGTTGCCGGCGGCGTTGAGCGCCGGGTCGAGCTTCAGCCCAAGCCAGGCGCAGCCGGCGGATATCTCGGCACGCGTTGCGCGATCGTGTTCGCCGATGCCGGCAGTGAAGACGATGCCGTCGACGCCACCCAGCGCGGCCGCGAGCGATCCGATTTCCCGGACGATCCGATAGACGAAAAGGTCAATGGCCTCGCGCGCTTCCGGCGCCGCCGAGGCGCGCAGGGTGCGCATGTCGGACGAGATGCCCGACACGCCCAGCAGTCCGGACTTGCGATAGAGCAGATCCTCGATGCCCTTGGCGTCGAGGCCTCGTTCCTCCAGCAGGTAGAGCAGGACCCCCGGGTCGAGCGTGCCGGTGCGTGTGCCCATCATCAGCCCGTCGACCGCCGTGAACCCCATGGTGCTGGCGACGCTGCGACCGTCGCGTACGGCGCACAGGCTGGCGCCATTGCCGAGATGGGCAACGATCAGCCGGGACTTCGCCAGCTCCGGCTGGATCTCCTTCAGGCGAGCCATGACATAGTCGTAGGACAGGCCGTGGAAGCCGTAGCGCCGCACGCCGTCGGCCGTCAGTTCGCGCGGCAGGGCGAACTCCTGGGCGAGCGCCGGCTGGCTGCGATGGAAGGCGGTGTCGAAGCAGGCGATCTGCGGCAGTTGCGGGGCGGCTTTCAGGATCGCCGCGATGGGCGCCAGATTGTGGGGCTGGTGCAGCGGCGCGAGCGGCACGAGCTTCCGGAGTTCGCTGAGGACGGCTGCGTCGATGCGGGTGGGCGCGGCATAGGCGGTTCCGCCATGCACGACGCGATGGCCGAATGCCAGCACGTGCCGGCCGGCCAGCAGCTCGCGCCCCGCGGACATGATCTCCTCGGTAGCGCCATGGTGATCGAGCGTGCCGTCTTGCCAATCCCTTTCGGCGACGAGCGTGCTGTCGGCCTTGAACGCCTGCAGGCGGGGGCTGGTGCCAATGCCCTCGACCTGGCCGTGGAAGAGTTCCGCGCCGTCGTCATGGGCATCGTAGATCGCGAACTTGATGCTCGACGAGCCGGCGTTGAGGACGGCAATGCAGCCTGTCTTGTCCATGCCGTATCCCTCAGGCGACGATGTTCGTGCCGCCATCGACATAGACCGTGCCGCCGGTCACGCGCTGCGCGAAGGGGGTGGCGAGATAGGCGCAGGTGTAGCCCACGTCCATGATGTCCACGAGCTCGCCCAGCGGGGCTTTCCTGACCGCCTCGTTGAGCAGCAGTTCGAAATCCTTGAGGCCCGAGGAGGCCCGTGTCTTCAGCGGGCCGGGTGAGATCGCGTGGACGCGGATGCGCTGCGGACCGAGCTCGTAGGCGAGATAGCGGCAGGAGGCCTCCAGCGCGGCCTTCACCGGGCCCATGACGTTGTAGTTCGGCACGACGCGGTTGGCGCCGTAATAGCTCATGGCGAACATCGTGCCGCCATCCTTCATCAACGGCGCGGCAAGCCGCGCCATGCGGATGAAGGAATGGCAGGAAATGTCCATTGCCTTGGCGAAGCCCTCGGCCGAGCAGTCGAGCAGGCCGCCCTGCAGGTCTTCCATCGGCGCGAAGGCGATGGAGTGGACCAGCATGTCGAGCTGGCCCCATGTCTTGCCGATCCGGTCGAACACCGCTTCGAGCTGTCCCGGTTCGGCGACGTTGAGTTCGGCCGTAATCGGCGCCTCCAGCTCCTGCGCCAGGGGCTCGACATACTTGCGCGCCTTCTCGTTCAGCCATGTCACGGCGAGATCGGCGCCCGCTTCGCGGAAGGCCTTGGCGCAGCCGTAGGCGATGGACTGGTCGTTGGCGATGCCGACGACCAGGGCCTTCTTGCCGGTGAGGACGGGACGGATCTGCTCGTTCATGTTTCCTCAGGGGATTACGGAAGCTGCATTCGCCCGCCGCGCCGCCGCGACGAGGCAGGCCACGGCACAGGAGGCCAGACGCGTCGTCACCGAGTCGGCCCGGCTCGTCAGGATGATGGGCACGCGGGCGCCCAGTACGATGCCCGCGGCATCGGCGCCGGCCAGGAAAGAGAGGCTCTTCGCGAGCATGTTGCCGGCCTCCAGGTCAGGCACGATCAGCACGTCGGCGCGGCCCGCCACCGGCGAGACGATGTTCTTGATGGCAGCCGCTTCGACGCTGATCGCATTGTCGAGCGCCAGGGGGCCATCGAGGATGCCGCCCTTGATCTGGCCGCGCTCGGACATCTTGCACAGCGCCGCGGCATCGATCGTCGAGGTGACCTTGGCACTCACCGTTTCCATTGCGCTCAGGATCGCAACGCGCGGCTGGGCGACGTCCAGCGCATGCGCGAGGTCGATGGCATTCTGGACGATGTCGACCTTGTCCTCCAGCGTCGGCGCGATGTTCACGGCGGCGTCGGATATGATGAGCGCCTGCCCATGGCCGGGAACGTCCATGACGAAGCAATGGCTGATGCGGCGTGCGGTCCGGATGCCGTTCGTCCGCGACACCACGGCGCCCATCAGCTCGTCGGTATGCAGGCTGCCCTTCATCAGCGCCTCGGCACGCCCGCAGCGCACCAGTTCGACCGCCTTGGCGGCCGAATCGTGACTGTGGGACGAGTCTACGATCTCGAACGATCCGATATCGAGGGAAGCCTTGCGCGCGACATCGAGGATGCGCGCCGACGGTCCGACGAGGATGGGCTTCAGGAGGCCGTTGCCGGCGGCCTGTACGGCGCTCTCCAGCGAGACCGCGTCGCAAGGATGAGCGACGGCGGTGAGCATCGGCGGATGCTTTCGCGCCACGGCAATCAGCCGGTCGTACTTTTCGTGCGGCTGTGCCGTCGGTGTCGTCACGTCAAATCCTCTCTGTCATCACCGCGAAGGGCGGGCCGCCGCGAAGAGCTGCTGCAGGCGGGCAAGGCGTTCGCGGCCCTCCGCCGACAGGTCACCGGAAGCGCCGAGCACCTCCTCGACGACCTGCCATCCGCGCGCCCGTTGATCCGGATCGTCCGGCAGCAGGAACGGGATGGCCCGCACCGCACGCTCCTCGTCGAGATGCAGCAGCAGGTACTGCTCACGGAACAGCGTCTTCAGCTCGTCGAAGCTCAGGCGCCGGTTCGCCGGCTGCATGCGGCGCACGGCCTGCAGTACGGAGAAGCCACGCTCATCGACGGTCCGCTGCGGCAGGCGCACATGCATGATCGAACGGATCACAGCCTCGACGAGACCGCCGACCTCGAACTTCTTCTCGAGATGAGCCCGCCAGTTCGCGGCGATGGCGTCCTGGGCCGGATCCGTGCCGTGCTTGGTTGAAGCCGGCGTCTCTATCGCCAAGCCCACCATTGCCTGCAGGGCCGGGGAGCCGTAGGTGCCGAGGAACATGGCTTCCGTCATGGCATCGCGGGTCAGCCGGTAGGTTTCCCAGCAGGTCGAGATCCAGGTGGACGCGACCTTTTCCATCGTGAGAAGCGGATTGTCCGGTGAGACCGGCTTGCGGTCGGCGCGCACCGCCTCGGCCAGCGGCTTGACCGACGCCATGAAGGGGTTGCGATCGGAGAAGGCGGCGAATCGCATCCGGTGAGGATGGGTCTCGCGCAACATCTCGGCCGACGTCTCGCCCGCCATCGCGCGGACGACCGGCTGGGCAAACGTCCGGTAGAGGCCGGTGTTGATCTCGGAAACGCGGGCCGCGGCGGCGAAGCGCCGGTCGTCGTCCTCGCTGTTCGCGCCCAGGGCCCGGATATCGTCGAGGGTGCGCGCTTGCAGGCGGAACAGGTGCTTGCCGTGGATCAGGCCGGGGTTGGCCGTCGTCTCGTCGATCTCCGTGATGACCGCCTCGTAGAGGCCGGGCGGCAGCAGGTCGATCATCTCCATGCAGGAGGCGAACTCGGCATGCTCCTTGGTTGCCACCTTGCTCGACACGAAGATGCCGAGATGGCCGATCGTCTGGTGCAGCGTGTAGACGATGGTCTGTCCGTTGGCGACGATCTGCTCTTCGTTGTCATAGAGGTCGGTGATCCAGCCGAGCGCCTGCTGCGGCGGCGTGATGTTGTCGCCCCAGGAGCACAGCACGATGATCGGCGAGCGGATGTTGCGCAGGTCGACACGGGTCCCGTCCGGCGTGCGGATCTCGCCCCGGGTGAGCTTGTTGCCGACGAACAGATTGTCGGCGATCCACTGCATCTCGACGGCGTTCAGCGTCACCGGGCTGCCCCACCAGGTCTCGAAGTCGAGGAAGCGCGCGCCCTCGGTGTCGGCCCTGGCGTAAAGATTGTAGGGCTTCTCCCAGTAGGTGTTGGCCGGGTTGAGTGATTCGAAGTTGGCGACGAGATTGGCGCCGTCGAACGTGCCATGGCCGAGATCGCCGGAGAGTGCGGTCAGCCAAGTGCCGCCCAGCGTGCCACCGAGATAGCGCATCGGATTGCGGCCGCGAACGCCCGCCCAATAGGAGAGCGGCGAGCCGGCCAGCAGGATCGGGCCGAACAGGTCGGGCCGGATGGCGGCCGTCATCATGAGTTGCCAGCCGGCCTGGCAGTTGCCGATCACCACGGGCTTGCCCTCTGCATCGGGATGGCGTGCGGCGACGGCTTCGAGGAAAGCCGCTTCGGCGACACAGACATCGGAAATGGTCTGTTCCGGCATGGGCTTGGGCAGGAAGCCCACGAAGTAGCAGGCATGACCGGCGGCGAGAGCGACGCCGATCTCGCTCTCCTGCTTCATGCCGCCGATGCCGGGCCCGTGGCCGGCGCGCGGATCGACCACCACGAAGGGCGGCCTGGCAGGGTCTATGACCGTGCCCTCGGGCGGAACGATGCCGACGAGGACGTAGTTGACCGGGCGGGGCAGGGTACGCCCGTCGAGCACCACCTCGAAGGCAAAGCCCAGCACGTGCGGCGCAGTCTCGGTGGCGCGTTCGACGAACGTGTTGCCGCGTTCGCGCAGGATGTCGAGCGTGAGGATCGACCGCTGCCAGGCGTCGATCCAGTACTCCTGGAAGAAATTGAGGCTGGCTTGATCTGCCATGACCGCGCCCTCCGGTGAAAGTCGCCCCCTGATCCACCTTATGCTGCATTGCGTCATTGACTTTGATCAAACGAAAGTTCGATGTCGGAAAAGGCCCTCGCGCCGCCGAGCCGGGCGCCGAGGCCGATGATCGACGAAATACGACGACTCATTTACGGTCCAGCATCATCAGCTTTTCGGCAGTCGATCGGTGCAACGGGGAACATGACGGGGTTTCTTCACAATCGCTGGGCCCAGCTTTTCGCCGGCATCGTCTGCATGGTGATGATCTCCAGCCTCCAGCATGGCTGGACACTGTTCGTGCACCCGATCAACGAGAAGCATGCATGGGGTCGGGCGGCCATCCAGGTGGCCTTCACGGTGTTCATCCTGAGCGAGACCTGGCTGGTGCCGTTCGAGGGCTGGGTCGTCGACAGGTTCGGCCCCCGCCCGGTGGCGCTCGCGGGTGGCGCACTGGTGGCCGTCGCGTGGAGCCTGAACTCCGTGGCCGACTCGCTGCCTCTGCTCTATCTCGGCGCCGCGCTCGGCGGTATCGGAGCGGGGTGCGTCTACGGCACGTGTCTGGGCAGTGCGCTGAAGTGGTTCCCCGACCGCCGCGGCCTGGCTGCCGGCCTGACGGTGGCGGGCTATGGGATCGGCTCGGCGTTCACCATCATCCCGATGCACCACACGATCGAGCACCACGGTTACGAGGCGGCGTTCCTCTGGTTCGGCCTGGGACAGGGCGCGATGATCTGCCTCGTGTCCTTGGCGTTGCGCAAGCCGGAGGCGGAGGCGCTGGCGATTCCGGAGCGATTGCCCCACGCGGTACACGACCACAAGCCCGGCGAGGTGCTGCGCTCGCCGCTTTTCTGGATCCTGTTCGCGATGTCGCTGCTCGTGACCGCGGCCGGGCTGACCTTCACCGCCAATCTGGCGGGAATTGCCCGCAGCTTCGGGGTGGCCGACGTGCCCGTCAGCCTGGTAGGCCTCACCTTGCCGGCACTGACCTTCGCGCTCACGCTCGACCGCGTCGCGAACGGCATTGCGCGGCCTCTGTGCGGATGGCTCTCGGACTACATCGGGCGCGAGAACACGATGTTCTTCGCCTTCACCCTGGGCGCGCTCAGCATCCTGGCCTTTGCGCGATGGGGAAACGAGCCGGTCATGTTCGTGCTGCTCGTCTGCCTGGTCTTCTTCGCCTGGGGCGAGGTCGCGAGCCTCTTCCCGGCGACCTGCACCGACTATTTCGGCTCCGGTTACGCTACGACCAACGCCGGCATGCTGCATACGGCCAAGGGCTTCGCCGCCATGCTCGTCCCGTTCGCGGACCCGCTGGTGCGCGCGACCGGCGACTGGCAGATGGTCTTCGCGCTCGCCGTCGGCGCCAACGCGGTTGCCGCCTTCCTGGGCATCGCCGTCCTGCGTCCGATGCGGGCGGCATGGCTGCGGCGCGAGTGAGGTCTACTCGACCTTCAGCAGCCCGCTCTTCTGCAACTCCTCGACCAGCGCATCCTCCTTCTGCAGGAAGGCCGTGAGCTGTTGCGGCGTGAGCACTTCGGTCTCGGCGCCGAGATCGTTCAGCTTCTCCTTGACCGTTGGATCCGACAGGGCACCGGCGACGGCCTCGTTCAGTTTCTTCACGATGTCCGGTGAAGTGCCGGCGGGAGCCATGAGGACGATCGGTGTCGTGGCGGCGAAGTCCTTGACGCCGGTTTCCTGTAGCGTCGGCACGTCGGGCAGTTGGCCGGCGCGGCGCGCGGTCGTCACGACGATGGCGCGCAGGCGACCGCCGCGGATATGGCCGATCGACGCCGGCACCTGGTCGATCACGGCATCGATCTGGCCCGCCAGAAGATCGTTCAGTGCCAGGCCGTTGCTCTTGTAGGGAATGATGTTGAAGCGCACGTCGAGCGCCTTCTGCATCTGCAGCAGGGCCAGGTGGTTGGTGCTGCCATTGCCGGGATGACCGACCGTGAGCTTGCCGGGATTGGCGCGCAAGTAAGCGAGCATGCCGGCCCAATCCTTGATCGGATTGTTGGCGTTGATCACGATGTCCATCGGCGATGTGCTGAGGAGCGCCACCGGCGCAAAGCTCGCCAGCGTGTAGGGCGGCTTGCCGCCGGTCATGCGGGGGCTCACGAGGAACGTGCCGGTCGATCCCAGGACCAGCGAATAGCCGTCGGGCGCTGACTTCGCGACCGCTTCGGCGCCAATGGCCCCGCCGGCGCCGCCGCGATTCTCGACGATCACCTGTTGTCCCAGTCGCTTGGACAAGGCCTCGGCGAAGAGGCGACCGGTGAGATCGGCATTGCCGCCGGGGGCGAACGGCACCACCAGACGGATGGGTTTGTCGGGATAGCCGGCCTGCGCAAAGGCGCGGGCGGCCGGGAGGGCCGCCAGAAGGGCTGCGATCGTCGTGCGCCGCGTCAACGACTTCATTTCCTGAAACCTCTCCTCACCGTCTAATGTCGGCGCATGATAACCGAGGGCAGGCTGGGCGCACGCGCCGTCATCGTCGGAGCGGGCATTGCAGGTCTCGCCGCCGCGGCTTCCGTCGCATCGTTCTTCGAAGCGGTAGACATCTTCGACAAGGACGAGCTGCCGGACACGGCGCGTCCGCGAAAGGGCGTTCCGCAGGACCTGCAGGTCCACATCCTTCTCAAGGGCGGTGAGCTGGCGCTCGAAAGCCTGCTGCCCGGCACGCGGGCGGCGTTGCTGGCAGCCGGCGCCGTCGACGTGCGGCAGACGGACGACGTCTCGCTCTGGGAACGCGACGCCTGGCATCCGGCCCGCGACCTTGGGCATAGCCAGCTCATGATGAGCCGGCCGGCCTTCGAGCAGGTGGTGCGCCGACAGTTGCTTCGGCTCGCCAATGTCGCGGTCCGCGATCACATGCCGGTCGACCTGTTGCCGTCCGATGCCGACCTGACAGTGATCGCGACGGGGCGGGGAGATCGGCTGCTGGCCAGTTTCGACGTGCCTGAAACAAAACTCGGCATCGAGGTTACCTACAGTTCGGCGCGGTTCGCCAAGCCGGAGCGCTTTCGCGGCGA
>JAKFVZ010000548.1 GCA_021732965.1 Reyranella sp. | reverse complement strand
GCAAGGCGATGTTCATGAATCTCGCCGGTGCCCTCATCAAGCATGAGCAGATCACGACCACGCTGCACAAGGCGAAGGACCTGCGTCCGATCGTCGAGAAGCTGGTCACGCTCGGCAAGCGCGGCGGCCTGCATGCGCGCCGTCAGGCGATCGGCTTCCTGCGCGATCCCTACATCGCCGACAAGCTGTTCACCACGCTGGGCCCGCGCTACTCCAAGCGCAATGGCGGCTACCTGCGCGTCCTCAAGGCTGGCTACCGCTTCGGCGACGCCGCCGAAATGGCCGTGATCGAGTTCGTCGAGCGCGACACCTCGGCCAAGGGCCAGGACAGCGGCCCGTCGGCCGACCAGGCCGAGCAGCAGGAAGCGGCGTAAGCCACTCCCTTCGCATCGAATTGGAAAACGCCCGGTCGAAAGACCGGGCGTTTTTCTTCGTGCCGGAGGGTAGTCTTCTGTCATGACGTTCATCTTCCGAACCGCGCTTCCGTCCGAAGCCGCCGACGCCGACCGTGTCTTGCGCGCGGCCTTCTTCCCCTACCTTCGCAAGCTCGGACGCGAGATCCCGGCCGATTACTACAAATGGCTGCCGGCCTCGATCGAGCGGGGAGACGTATTCGTGGCGGACGAGGATGGTGAGGTCGTCGGCGTCGCGGCGACCGAGCGGCGGGACAGGGAACTCTTTCTGGACCGGCTTGCCGTCGATCCCTCAAAGCAGGGGACAGGTCTCGGCCGGTGGTTGCTCGAGCGGCTCGATGAGGTGGCCCGCGCGCGCGGCGACCTCGCCTTGTCGCTGATCACCGCCGAGATGATGGGCCATCTCCTCAGGCTCTACGAAAGCCACGGATTCGAGATCGTCCATCGCGGACCGCCCGACCACGGCAAGGACGCGCACACGCGCGTCCATATGGTGAAGAGACTGTAGAAGCCCGAAACGGCTTCAGAACTGCTCCTCGGAGAGCACGAAAACCGTCCGCCCCGCCGCCTTGAGCGGCCCGAGCTGCGCCAGCGCCGGCGGCAGGATCACCTCGGCGTAGAAGCGCGCCGTCACCAGCTTGGCTTCGAGGAACGCGGGATCTCCGTCGCGGGCGGCGAGCTTGTGCTGCGCCACCAAGGCGCTGCGGGCCAGCATCCAGCCGCCCAGCGCTGTGCCGGCCAGCCGCAGGAAGGGCACCGAGCCCGCCAGCGCGTTCACCAGCTCGGCCTTGACAGACTGGGCGACCCACTTCGTCGCGTCTTCCAGCGCATCGGCAGCGGCCACGAGGCCGGCGCGGATGGCTTCGATATCGTCGCCGGGGGCGGCTTTCATTTCCTCGACCGTGGCGCGCATCTCGGCAACCAGGGCCAGCATGGTCTCGCCGCCGTCCTTGGCCACTTTGCGGCCGACCAGGTCGCGCGCCTGGATGCCGTTGGTGCCTTCGTAGATCTGCAGGATGCGGGCGTCGCGCAGGTGCTGGGCGGCACCGGTCTCCTCGATGAAGCCCATGCCGCCGTGGATCTGCACGCCGGTCGAGGCGATCTCGTTGCCGAGGTCGGTGAACCAGGCCTTCACGATCGGGATCAGCAAGTCCACTCGGTCCTGGATCCTGCGACCGGCTTCCTTGTCGGGCTGCTTCAGCGCGCCGTCTATGCCGGCGGCGGTGTAGTAGCCCAGTGCCCGCATCGCCTCGATCTGGGACCGCATGCTCATCAGCATGCGGCGCACGTCGGCATGATGGACGATCGCCACCGAGGCGGGCTTGGGACTGCCGTCGTCCTTCGACTGCACGCGGGTGCGCGCGAAGGCGGCGGCCTGCTGATAGGCGCGCTCGGCGATGGCAAGGCCCTGGATGCCGACGGACAGGCGGGCGTTGTTCATCATGGTGAACATGTAGGACAGGCCGCGGCCCTCCTCGCCGACGAGGTAGCCGACGGCGCCACCATCGTCGCCGAACGACATCACGCAGGTCGGGCTGGCGTGGATACCGAGCTTGTGCTCGAGCGACACGCAGCGCAGGTCGTTGCGCTTGCCCGGCGTTCCGTCTTCGTTGGCCAGATATTTCGGAACGATGAACAGTGAGATGCCGCGCACGCCGGCCGGCGCATCGGGCGTCCGCGCCAGCACGAGATGCACGATGTTCTCGGCCATGTCGTGCTCGCCGTAGGTGATGAAGATCTTCTGGCCGGTGACGAGATAATGGTCGCCGGTCTTCACCGCGCGGCTCTTGAGCTGGCCGAGGTCGGAGCCGGCCTGCGGCTCCGTCAGGTTCATCGTCCCCGTCCATTCGCCGGAGATCATCTTGGGCAGGTAGGTGGCCTTCTGCGCGTCCGAGCCGTGATGGTGGATGGCGTCGATCGCGCCCTGATTCAGCAGCAGCACCAGGCCGAAGCCCATGTTGGCGGCCTGCCACATCTCCTGCACCGTCGTCGCCAGCAGCCACGGCATGCCCTGGCCGCCGAATTCCGGATCGAAGGGCAGGGAATTCCAGCCACCCTCGACGAATTCCTTGTAGATGGCGGCGAAGCCCGGCGCGGTGCGCACGACGCCGTTCTCGAGCTTGGCGCCGACCTTGTCGCCCTCGCGGTTGAGCGGGGCGAGGCCGTTGCCGGCCAGCTTGGCGGCTTCCTCGAGCACGGCGTCGATCGTGTCGTCCGTGGCATGCTCGTAACCCGGCAGGGCGGCGACGCCGGAAAGGCCGGCCACTTCGCGCAGGGCGAAACGCATATCGGCCAGCGGGGCAGTGTAAGTCATGTGAATTCCTCCGGTCCGCAATATGCCGCGCTTGGTCGCTTTTGGCGACCGGCTCGGCTATTTTGGAGGCCACATGACAAACACAGTTCTCTTCGCCATCGACGGCCCCACGGCCACCATCACGCTGAACGATCCGGCCAAGCACAACCGCCTCGATCCCGCGGGGCTGAAGCAGCTGCGTGAGGCGGTGGAGAAGGCCGACGCCGACCCCAACGTCCGTGTGACGGTCATTACCGGCTCCGGCGAGAAGACATTCTGCTACGGCTACGATCTCGGCTCGATCCCGGCCGGCGAGCGCAAGGACGAGGGCGGCGACAATACGTTTGAAGTCGTCATGGATCGCATCGAGGCGATGCGCATGCCGACTCTCTGTGCCCTGAACGGCGGCGTCTATGGCGGCGCGACCGACCTGGCGCTGGCCTGCGACTTCCGCCTCGGCGTGAAGGGCATGCGCTTCTTCATGCCGGCGGCGCGCTTCGGCCTGCATTACTATCCGAGCGGCCTGCGCCGCTATACGCAGAAGGTGAGCCCGAGCTTCGCCAAGCGCGCCTTCCTTCTGTCGGAGGATTTCCACGACACCGAACTGCTGGCCGTCGGCTATCTCGACTGGCTGGTCGACCGCGCCGAATTCAAGGACAAGGTGGCCGAGAAGGCCGCGCGGCTGGCGGGCCTTGCGCCGCTGTCGATGTCGGGCATGAAGCGCGCCATCGAGCAGTTCGCCCAGGCGGCCCCCGACATGTCCTCGATCCGCCAGACCCAGCGCGCCTGCGCGACCTCCGACGATCTCAAGGAGGGGCTTGCGGCGCTCGGCGAGCGGCGTACCCCGGCCTTCAAAGGCCGATAAATGACGCGTGCCGGCATCCGCGGGTGCCGGATTGTCGCAAGATTGCCGCGATTCAATGCAGGATGCCGGCAACATCTCAGGCCGTGCCGCCACCCGGCGGCCGGTGTATCTTGCAGACGGGCGGCAATCCGACAGGGCCGCTGAACCGAAGACAAAATGCAACGCCGCCTAGCCGCCATCGTCCATGCCGACCTCGCCGGATTCACCCGGATGATGGAAGGCGCGGAGACACGCACCTTCCGTCATCTCAAGTCAGCCCAGACCGAGGTCTGGCGCCCGGCCATCGACTCTGGCCGTGGCCGCCTGGTCGGCACGGCGGGCGACGCCATGCTGGCCGAGTTCGGCTCGGCCGTGTCGGCGGTCGCCGCGGCGATCGACATCCAGGAGCGGATGGCCCGCTTCAACGACGCGTTGAGCGAGGAGCAGCGCATGCTGTTCCGCATCGGCGTGCATCTGGGCGAAGTCATCATCGACGACGAGGACCAGAACATCTTCGGCGACGGCGTTAACCTGGCCGCGCGCATCCAGACCCTGGCCGAGCCGGGCGGCATCGCCGTGTCGCGCGCGGTGCGCGACCTCGTCGAGCTGCGCGTGGAGTACGTCTTCCACGACGGCGGTGAGCACCAGCTGAAGAATGTCAGCCGCGCGGTACAGGTGTTCCACGTGCGTCAGGCCAGGCTCGTGTCGCCCGGCACGACGACGCGCATGGTGCCGCAGATCACGCTGCGCTTCGAGGGGCCCGATTCGGCGGGCCGCAAGCACACGTTCGAAGTGTCGATGGAGAAGCTCGTCGGCCAGTCCCAGGGCATGTGCATCGGCCGCGCCGCCGACCAGTGCGAGCTGGTCGTGCCGCACCCGACGGTGTCGCGGCGCCACGCCAAGCTCAGCCTCGCGGGTGAAGCGCTTCAGGTCGAGGATCTCGGCTCGACCAACGGCACGGCGGTCAACGGCGCTGTCCTCAAGGCCGGTGCTCCCGTGGCACTGCAGGCCGGATCGAAGCTGCGGCTCGGCGATGTCGAGCTGGTCGTTCATCACACCTAGCGGCGTGCAACGCCCATGAACGAACCCACGAAGATCGCCGGTGCCACGCCGCCCGAGCCCGAAGTCGACTACGTTTCGCTGAAGGCGGGCCAGACGATCGGCCGCTACGAAATCGTGTCGGTGCTGGGCCAGGGCGGCTTCGGCATCACCTATCGCGCCCGCGACGTGCAGCTCGGTCGCGAAGTGGCGATCAAGGAGTATCTGCCCTCGGCCCTGGCCGTGCGCCAGGACGGCTCGACCGTGCTGCCGCGCACGACCAAGATGGCCGACGATTTCGGCTGGGGCCGCGACCGCTTCGTCACCGAAGGCCGCACGCTGGCGAGCCTGCATCGCGTGCCGGCGATCGTGCAGGTCTTCGATTTCCTCGAAGCCAACGGCACGGCCTACATCGTCATGGAGCTGCTGAGCGGCGCCACGCTCGAGGACCGCATCAACACCGGCGGCAGGCTCAAGCCCGAGGAAGTCGATCGCATCCTGTGGCCGCTGCTCGACGGGCTGGAGCAGGTCCATGCCGCGGGCTTTCTGCATCGCGACATCAAGCCGGCCAATATCCTGCTCGACGCCGCCGGCAATCCGACGCTGATCGACTTCGGCGCTTCGCGCGCCGCGATGGTCGGCCGCACGGCGGCGATGACGGCGATCTTCACGCCGGGTTACGCGGCGGCCGAGCAGATGACGTCCGCGAAGCAGGGCCCGTGGACCGACATCTACGGTCTCTCCGCCACGATCTATCACGCCATTGCGGGCAAGGCGCCACCCAACGCCTTAGACCGCATGCTCGACGACGGCTACGAGCCGCTCGCCCGCATCGCATCACCGGGTTTCTCGCCGGGCCTGCTCGCCGGCATCGACGCGGGTTTGACCGTCGCGGCACGCGACCGTCCGCAGTCGATCGCGGGGTGGCGGCCGATCCTCGGCATGACGTCGGCACCAGAGCCCGGCGCCACGATGGTGATGGGCAAGGCGGACGATTCGCCGGCCGGGCGCGTGCCGGTGCTTGGCCCTTCGACGCCCCCCGTTGCAGCCGAAACCTCACTGTCGCCGCCGCCGCGAGCCAAGAGCAAGGCGGGACTGTGGGCAGGCATTGCCGTGGTTCTGCTGCTGGCGCTCGGCGGCGGCGGCTACTACGCGATAGCAACGCGCGGACCGGATCCGGAGATGGTGAAGGCGCGCGCGGCGGCCGAGGCGGCCGAGGAAGCGCGACGCCAGGCAGCCGAAGAGGCCGACAAGCTGCGTGCAGAGAAGGCCGAGCAGGACGCCAAGGCGAAAACCGAGCAGGAAGCCCGGGCAAAGGCGAATCTCGAGGCGAAGCAGAAGGCCGACGCCGAGGCTGCGCGTCGCCAGTTCGAGGAAGACACGCGTCGCAAGGTCGAGAACGAGATCGCCGAGAAGAAGCGCGCCGACGAGGAAGCGCAGCGCAAGGCCGCCGAGGAAGTCGCCGCTCGCCAGAAGGCGATCGAGGACGCACGCAAGGCCACCGAGTTCGTCGCCGGCAACTTCGACCATTTCGGCAAGACGCTGATGCTGATCGGCCTCAAGGATCGCAGTGGCGAGATCAGGCTGCAGGGCGTCGACAGCGTCGACGATCCGGCCCTGCACAAGCTCGCGGCCGACGCGCTGGCCGCGCAGCCGCGAAACCTGCGCTGCCGCCAAACCGATCGGCTGACAGACGGCACACCGCTATACCGCTGCCTGATCACCAAGCGCACCGCCAAGGACGGATTGGCGGACATCCCGGACTCCGACCGGGACGATCTTGCCCTGGTCCTCGTACGGACCGGACTGCTCCTCGCCTCATGCGATGCGCCGCGCTCCTATGCGGATGCGGAAGACGATGCTCGTGGCAGCAAGCAGTACCTTTGGAGTAGAGTGACCGTCCCAGATTACAAACGGAGATGCACGAGATGACTGCATTGACTGCTGCCACGGCCTTTCCTTCTGCGAGGAAGATTGCGCTCAGGATCGTAGGTGTGATCGCTGCCCTCGGGTTTGCAGCCGCCTGCACGAACGATCGCGGCCAGCCGACCAACCAGACGACCGGTACCGTCATGGGCGCCGCGCTCGGCGGTGTCGTGGGTGGCCTGGCCTTCGGGTCCGTCGGAGGTGCCGTCGGTGGCGCTCTGGTCGGTGGCCTGGCGGGCAATCTCGTGGGGCGTGCGCTTGACGATCAGGAACGCCGTCGCCTGGCCGAGGCCACGCAGTATGCGTTCGTCGCCGACAACAACGTGCCGACTACCTATACGGTCGAGCCGACCAAGACCTCCTCGTCGTCTTCGACGCAGGCGCCGCCGACTGTGGTGAGCGCCAAGCCGGTCGCGCCGGCGAGCAGCCGTGCCGACGGCAGCACCTGCCGCCCGATCGAGTTGACGGCGACCAAGAACGGCCAGACGACGACCGAGACCACGACTTTCTGCAAGTCGGCGGGCTCCCAGGAACTGAAGCCCGTCGCTGTCTGATCGGCTGACATCTCACGAAAGAAGCGGCCGGCGGTCCCTGATCGCCGGCCGTTTTCGTTGTCGCGGGACTGGTCCCGTCGACACAACTCCGTCATTTTCCTGGGCGAGGAGAGAGACATGGCAGGCAATCGACAGGCAGCGAAGCTGCGCGAGCTCATGGCGCGGGGCGAGTTCATCCTGGCGCCAGGCATCTACGACGGCATTTCCGCGCGCGTCGCGGACCGCATGGGGTTCCCGGCGCTCTACATGACGGGCTATGGAGCGACTGCATCGATGCTCGGCCTGCCGGACGCGGGGCTTGCGACCTATTCCGACATGCTGGGCCGTGCCGAGATGATCTGCTCGGTGGTCGAGACCCCGCTGATTGCCGATGCCGATACCGGTTACGGCGGACTGCTGAACGTGCAGCGCACGATCCGCGGTTACGAGGCGGCGGGCGTTGCGGCGATCCAGATCGAGGATCAGGAGATGCCGAAGAAGTGCGGCCATACGCCGGGCCGGCGCGTGGTGCCGGCCGAGGAGATGGCGGTGAAACTGCGCGTCGCCTCGGATGCGCGCCGGCACGAAGAGACCCTGATCGTGGCGCGCACGGACGCGCGCACCGCGCTGGGGCTCGACGAGGCGCTGCGCCGGGCGAAGCTCTACGAGGAATCCGGTGCCGACATCATTTTCGTCGAATCGCCCGAGAGCGAGGCGGAACTCGAGCGCATCGGCCGGGAAGTGAGCAAGCCGCTGCTCGCCAACATGGTCGAGTTCGGCAAGACGCCACGCGCCGAGGTCGATCGGCTGAAGAAGTGGGGCTTCGACCTCGCGATCTATCCGGTCCTCGGTCTTACTGTCGCGGCGGAAGCGATGCGCCGTTCGTTTGCCCATCTCAAGGCGGCGGGTACCAGCGTCGGCGACACCGCGCCACAGTACGACGACATCCACGGGCTGATGGGATTCGGCGAAGTCTGGGAATTCGAGAAGCGCTGGGCACCATGAACGGCAAGCAATTCCTCGAAATGCTGTCGCGTCTGCCGCCGCGCGTCTGGATCCAGGCGATCCTGGGGTTGATCGGCTTCGTCGTGCTGGCGGTGCTGGGCTTTGCCGTGATCGCGGGCGTGGCCGCCGTCCTGCTCGTGCTGCTGCTGGCCTTCCGGGCCAAGCGCTGGCTCCTGAGTTTCTTCCGCCGCGACGTCGAGCCAACGCCGCCGGCGCGGCCTCATCACGACGGCAAGGTCACCGACGTCCAGTTCGAGATCGTCGACCGCACGAACGACCGCACGCCGCGGCCCTGACAAAGTCCGGAAGAAGCGTCGGAGCGCGCCACTCCAGTGGCGCTCATGAATGCGCCACTGGAGTGGCGCGCTCCCATGAGTTTTAAACCCGGACGATCTTGCCCGGGTTCATCAGGTTCTGCGGATCCAGCGCGCGCTTGATGGTGCGCATCGTGTCGATCTCGACCTTGCTGCGGTAGTGGGCGAGTTCGTCGACCTTGAGCAGGCCTATCCCGTGCTCGGCCGAGATCGAACCGCCGTAGCTCACGACGAGGTCGTAGAC
>JAKFVZ010000076.1 GCA_021732965.1 Reyranella sp. | reverse complement strand
GCCCTTGGCCGACACGACGCGGCGCTTCAGCACCTTCATCTCGGGCGAAAGCTTGCTGTCGTTCGTGTCGAGCAGGTAGGCGTCGATGCCGCCATTGTGCTCGATGGTCTTGATGCCACGCGGTGTCAGGCGCAGGCGGACCGCATGGCCCAGCGCGTCGGACAGGACCGAAGCGATCTGCAGGTTCGACATGAACCGGCGCTTCGTCTTGTTGTTCGCGTGGCTCACATTGTTGCCGTACTGGACGGACTTGCCCGAGAGGGCGCAACGACGGGGCATGAAAATATCCGCTAAAAAACGATCCCGCCGGAGGGCGGGAAGGCCGGCTTTTTACGGGCCTGACGGGTGCCCGTCAAGCAAACCAATCCACGACTCTTTCGCTGATATCCTCGACCTGGTCCTCGGGGATGACCCGCCCCCGGGCCGAGATTCCCGCCTCGTGCACGGTGTTTGGATCGCCCGAGATCAGCGGATGCCACCAGTAGAGATCCTGCTTGAGGTGGACGAGGCGGTACCCACAAGTCCTTGGGAGCCAATCCATTTTCGCCACCACCGCTGGGGTGAGCTGGATACAATCCGGCACGATCTTCTTGCGGTTCCTGTAGTCCTTGCAGAGCGCGGTCTTGGGATCCAGCAGCCGGCAGCAGGTGTCGGTCTGGGCCAGCTCTCCCGTGCCCTCGTACTCCAGCTTGTTGACGCAGCACATGCCGCAGCCGTCGCAGAGGGATTCCCATTCCTGCTTGGTCATCTGCGCCAGGGTCTTGCGCTTCCAGAAGGGCTCCTTCTGGGCCTCGGCGGCACGACGCGCGCGCCTCAGGAAGGATTTAGTGGCCATGGAAGGCTTGTAGCATGGTTCGGGCCGCGGCAGCCGGGGTCGTCCGGCCGGCCTCGACCTCGCGCTCCAGGCCGCCAACCAGCCGGCGCACGTCGGGATGCTTGCGGAGTTCCGCGAGCAGGGTCTCCCCGACCTCGTTCCACATCCAGGCGCGCGCCTGCTCGGCGCGGCGCTTCTGGATGCCCTTCTCGCCCACCGCCTCGTTGAAGCGCTCGACGACGCTCCAGATCTCGGTCACGCCCTCGCCCGTCTGGGCCGAGCCGGTGGTGACTTCCGGCGTCCAGCCGGCCGTCGGCGAGCGCAGCATGCGCAGCGCGTGCTGGTAGTCCGCGGCAGACCGCTTTGCCGTCGCCTTGAGGTCTCCGTCGGCCTTGTTGACCACGATCAGGTCGGCCAGCTCGATCACGCCCCGCTTGATGCCCTGCAGGTCGTCGCCGCCCGCTGGCAGCAGCAGTACGATGAACATGTCGACCATGTCGGAGACCGCGGTCTCCGACTGACCCACGCCCACCGTCTCGACGATCACCGTGTCGAAGCCCGCCGCTTCGACCAGCAGCATCGTCTCGCGGGTGCGCCGTGCGACGCCGCCCAGGGTGACGCCGGCCGGCGAGGGCCGGATGAAGGCCTCACGGCGGCGCGACAGCTCCTCCATGCGCGTCTTGTCGCCCAGGATCGAACCGCCGCCCCGCTTGGACGAGGGATCGATCGCCAGCACGGCCAGCGACCGGCCACGTTCCAGCAGCGACAGGCCGAAACGTTCGATCAGCGTCGACTTGCCGACGCCGGGCACCCCGGTGATGCCGAGCCGCACCGACTTGCCGGTGTGCGGCAGCACTGCCGCAAGCAGCGAATCGGCGCGCATCCGGTGATCGCTGCGCGTCGATTCGATCAGGGTGATGGCCTGAGCCAGCGCCCGCCGGTCACCCTTCAGAAGGGGCTCGAGAAGCGGATCGGCCGACGTGCCGGAAATCGCTGCGGACGCACTCATCGGTGGCCAGACTTATCAGCCGCGGCGGCGCATTGCCAGCAACGCTCCCACCGTCGCGACCACATAGAAGAAGCCCAGCGTCCAGCCGAGGCCGGGCTCGCCGAACGCATCCATCGCCGCGCCGGTAAGCGGCCGGCCGACCAGCCCGCCCAGGACATAGATCAGGCTGAAGGCCGTGTTCGCGCGGGCAATGTCGCCGCCGCTGAAGCGCTGCCCCAGCAGCGCCAGACCCACCGGATAGATCGCAAACGAGATGCCACCCCACAGCATGATCACGCCGACGATCGCGAGCGACTGTGCCGGCACGAAGGTGAGGCCGATCACCAGCGCGGCGCTGATGAGCGCACAGCCCGCCAGCACGGCACGGCGATCCCAATGGTCGGCCAGCCAGCCGATCGGCCACTGCAGGGCCACGTTGCCGACGACGAAGGCCGAGAGCCACAGCGCCCCGGTCTCCGGCGCCACGCCGACGCTGACCGCATAGACCGGCAGGAAGCTGAAGGCGACCTGCTCGCCGAGGCCCCCCGCGAAAGCGGCAAGCATGGCGAGCGGGGCTGCCAGGAAGATCGTGCCATAGCCGCCATCGGCATGATGCCGGATCGCCGGCGCCCGGTATCGGTAGGGCAGCAGCGGCAGGGCGACCAGCAGGGCGAGCCCGGCGCAGGTCAGGAACGGCGTCGGGCCGTAGACCCCGACGACCTGCAGTACGAAGGGTCCCAGCGCCATGCCGCCTGCGAACATCGCGGCATAGATCGCCATGACCCGGCCGCGCCGCTTCTCCTCGACGACGAGATTCATCCAGATCTCGCTCACCACCCACGGTACGCCGCCGACCGCGCCGTGCACGAAGGTGAGCGCGAACCATGCGGCCGGACCCGTGGTCAGCGTATAGCCGACCGTGCACAGGGAGCCTGCCATGACGGCGCCCAGGATGAGCGGCACGGCGCCGAAGCGGGCAGCCAGCCGCGGGATGTAGGGCCCGGTCATGAGCATGCCGATCGCCCACGCCGCGGAAATGATGCCGATGGTAAGCTTGTCCTCGCCCTGTCGCTCCAGAGCGAGCGGCACCAGGGGCATCGCGGCGCCCGACTGCAGGCCGATCGCCGCGCAGGCCGCAAAGACCGGAACGAGGGAACGCCAGGGGCCGGTGCCCGCCGGCCTAATCGCCGACACGCAGATGACCCTCGGTCCGGAAGGATGGCGGCTCCTCGACGTGACGCTCGGCCTCGGCCGCGGCTTCCTGCTGGCGCCGCCACATGTCGGCATAGAGGCCGTTGCGCGCCAGCAGTTCGGCGTGGCGGCCGCGCTCGGCGACGCGACCGCGGTCGAGGACGACGATCTCGTCGGAATTGATGATGGTCGACAGGCGGTGCGCGATGATCACCGTGGTGCGGCCCCTGCTCACTTCTTCAAGCGAGCGCTGGATCTCCTGCTCGGTGCGGGTGTCGAGTGCGCTGGTGGCCTCGTCGAACAGCAGGATGCGGGGATTCTTCAGGATGGTGCGCGCGATCGCCACGCGCTGCTTCTCGCCCCCCGACAGCTTGAGGCCGCGCTCGCCCACGGTGCTGTCGTAGCCCTGCGGCAGCGCCATGATGAAGTCGTGGATGCGGGCCAGGCGCGCGGCCTCCTCTACCTGTTCGCGGCTGGCGCCCGGCCGGCCGTAGGCGATGTTGTAGTAGATCGTGTCGTTGAACAGCACCGTGTCCTGCGGCACGACGCCGATCGCGGCGCGCAGGCTGGCCTGCTGGACGTCGCGGATGTCTTGCCCGTCGATCAGGACATGGCCCGAGGCCACGTCGTAGAAGCGGAAAAGGATGCGGGAGATCGTCGACTTGCCGGCGCCGCTCGAGCCCACGATGGCCACTGTTTCGCCCGACGCCACCCTGAAGCTGACGTCGTGCAGGATCGGCCGCGCCTTCTCGTAGTGGAAGTCGACATGGTCGAACACGATCTCGCCGCCGCTGACGGCGAGGGGCGGTGCACCGGGCTTGTCGGCGATCTCGGCCTGGACCTGCAGCAGGCCGAACATCTTCTCCATGTTGACCAGCGCGTTGCGGATCTCGCGATAGGCGAAGCCCAGCATGTTGAGCGGCATGTAGAGCTGGATCAGGAAGGCGTTGACCGCGACGAAGTCGCCGATCGTCATCGTGCCGGCGACCACGCCCTGACCCGCCATTGCCATGACCGCGACGAGGCCGACCGAGATGATCGCCCCCTGTCCGATGTTGAGCACCGAGAGGGTGCGGCTGGAGCGGATGGCCGCGGTCTCGTAGCGCCGGCGGCCGACATCGTAACGGCGTGCCTCGTGCGGCTCGTTGCCGAAATACTTCACCGTCTCGAAGTTCAGCAGGCTGTCGATCGCCTTGGCATTCGCCTCGGTGTCGGCCTCGTTCATGGAGCGCACGAACTTGATGCGCCATTCCGAGAAGACGATCGAGAAGACGATGTAGATGCCGACCACGAGCAGCGTCACGACCGAGAAGCGCCAGTCGTAGAGGCTCCACAAGATACCACCGACCAGCATGATCTCGAACAGCGTCGGCAGGATGTTGAAGGTCGTGAAGCGGATCAGGAAGTCCATGCCCTGCGTGCCGCGCTCGATCACGCTACTGATGCCGCCCGTCTGCCGCTCGAGATGGAACCGCAGCGACAGCGCATGGAGATGCCCGAACACTTCGAGCGCCAGGTTGCGGATCGCCCGCTGGGCCACCGGGGCGAAAATGGCGTCGCGAATTTCGCCGAAGTCCTGAGCCAGCACGCGGGCGGCCCCGTAGGCGACGATCAGGGCGATCGGCACCGCGACGGCCTGCGCCGTGGGCGTTCCCAGCGCATCGACGGCGTCCTTGTAGAGTAGCGGGACGTAGACGTTGGTGACCTTGGCGACGACCAGCAGGACCAGGGCCACCATCACCCGTACCCGCAGGCCCGTTTCACCCTTTGGCCACAAATGGCGGCCCAGGATCGCGATGACCCCCCAGGTTCGCGGGGTGTCCATGGGGGGAGCGCCGTCCGGGACGGTTTTCGACATGAACGAAAAATGCCTTATTGAGCCACCATGTTGGGTGGCGAAGGGAGCGTCGGCCTTCTATCGTGCCGGACAGGCCGAAGTAAGCCCCTCCGAGAAAGGGACTCGCATGAGATTTCGCAAGGCCTTGGCGGCGTTTGCCTTGAGCGTGGCGGCTCCTGCCGTGGCGACGGCCCAGGACGCGCGCCAGGTCGACATCGCCTATGAGATCACCTTCGCCGGCCTGTCGGGTTTCCGCATCGACGTGACCGCGAAGTTCAACGGCTCGACCTACGACGTCGAAAGCCGGACCTTCAAGGAAGGCATCCTGCGGGCCGTCACCATGAACTATGAAGGCCGCAACCGCGCCTGGGGCGGCTTCTCGACACAAGGCGCACGGCCGTCAGCCGGATCGCTGTCGATCATCGTCGGCGACAAGCCCCGCACCTGGGTGGCGCAGTACGGTGGCGGCACGATCCAGGAGACCCACACCCCCGCCTACAAGCCCTCGCCGCAGAACGCCATCACCGACGAGCAGCGCCGCGGCTCGCTCGATCCGATGTCGGCGGCCCTCAGCGTCGGCCTAGCCGGCGACGCGGCCTGCGACCGCACGGTGCAGAGCAACGACGGCAAGCGTCGCATCGACATCCTGGTCAAGAAGATCGGCACCGAGCCCGCCGCAAAGTCGGGCATTCCGGGCGCGCAAGGCGATGTGCTGGTCTGCGAGATCTTCACCAAGCGCATCGCCGGCGAGTTCGACGAAGCGCCCAAGGAAGCCGAGACCGAACGCGAGCGTCCGATGCGCATATGGCTCGCGCGCATGGACCAGAGCCAGATGCGCTATCCCGCCAAGCTCGAAGCCCAGACCGGCTTCGGCACGATCCGCGGCCGCATCCTGTCCTTCCGCGAACGCCCGCTGACGCCGCAGGAGAGTCAGGCGATGCGGAAGTAAGGCAGCGCCGCCCTCAGGCGGCGCGCTTCTGGTCGCGCTGGCGCAGGATCGAGAGGATTTCGGCGGCGGCGGCCGGGATGTTGGTGCCCGGCCCGTAGATCGCGGCGACGCCCGCCTTCTTCAGGAAGTCGTAGTCCTGGGCGGGGATGACGCCGCCCACCACGACCATGATCTCCGAGCCGTTCTGCCTGGCCAGCTCCTCGATGAGCTGCGGCACCAGCGTCTTGTGGCCGGCGGCCTGGCTGGAAATGCCGATGACGTGCACGTCGTTCTCGATGGCGGCGCGGGCGGCTTCCTCGGGCGTCTGGAAGAGCGGGCCGATATCGACGTCGAAGCCGAGATCGGCGAAAGCGGTGGCGATCACCTTGGCGCCGCGGTCGTGTCCGTCCTGGCCCATCTTCACGACCATGAGGCGGGGCCGGCGGCCCTCCTCCTCGGCGAAGGCGGCGATGTCGGTGCGGATGCGCTCGAGCCCGGCATCGCCTTCCCATTCGCTGGCATAGACGCCGGCGATCGATCGGATGGTGGCCTGGTAACGGCCATAGACGCCTTCCAGCGCCGACGAGATCTCGCCGACGGTGGCGCGGGCGCGCGTCGCTTCGATCGACAGGCCGAGCAGGTTGCCGGTTCCATTGCGGGCGGCCTCGCCCAGCGCCTTCAGCGCTTCGACGCACTTGGCCTCGTCGCGGGTCGCGCGGATCTTGCTGAGGCGATTGAGCTGCGCCTCGCGCACGACGTCGTTGTCGATGTCGAGGATGTCGATCGGCGGCTCTTCCTTGAGCTGGAACTTGTTGACGCCAACCACGATCTCCTCGCCGCGGTCGATGCGGGCCTGGCGGCGCGCCGAGGCCTCCTCGATGCGCATCTTGGGCATCCCGGCCTCGACGGCCTTGGTCATGCCGCCCAGCGCCTCGACTTCCTGGATCAGCTTGCGCGCCTCGGCGACGAGGCTCGCGGTCAGCGATTCGACGTAGTAGCTGCCGGCCAGCGGATCGACGACCTTGGTGACGCCGGTCTCATGCTGGAGGATGAGCTGGGTGTTGCGCGCGATACGGGCCGAGGTCGGCGTCGGCAGGGCGATCGCCTCGTCGAACGAGTTGGTGTGCAGCGACTGCGTGCCGCCCAGCACCGCCGCCATCGCCTCGTAGGCGGTGCGGATCACGTTGTTGTACGGGTCCTTCTCGGTGAGCGAGACGCCCGAGGTCTGGCAATGCGTGCGCAGCGACAGCGAATCGGCCTTCTTGGGCTCGAACGGCTTGATCAGTTCGGCCCACAGGAAGCGCGCGGCGCGTAGCTTGGCGGCTTCCATGAAGAAGTTCATGCCGATGCAGAAGAAGAACGACAGGCGCGGCGCGAAGGCGTCGATGTCGAGACCCTTGGCCTTGGCGGCGCGGACGTATTCGAGTCCGTCGGCCAGAGTGAAGGCCAGTTCCTGAACCAGCGTCGAGCCCGCCTCCTGCATGTGATAGCCGGAGATCGAGATCGAGTTGAACTTCGGCATGTGGAGCGCCGTGTGCTCGATGATGTCGGCCACGATGCGCATGGAGGGTCCGGGCGGATAGATATAGGTGTTGCGGACCATGAACTCTTTGAGGATGTCGTTCTGGATCGTGCCCGCCAGCTTGTCCTGCGGCACGCCCTGCTCCTCGGCGGCGACGATGTAGCCGGCCAGCACCGGCAGCACGGCGCCGTTCATCGTCATCGACACGCTCATCTTGTCGAGCGGGATGCCGTCGAACAGGATCTTCATGTCCTCGACGGAGTCGATCGCGACGCCCGCCTTGCCGACGTCACCCACCACGCGCGGGTGATCGGAATCGTAACCGCGGTGCGTGGCGAGATCGAACGCCACCGACAGGCCCATCTGGCCGGCCGCGAGATTGGCGCGATAGAACTTGTTGCTCTCTTCCGCCGTCGAGAAGCCGGCATACTGGCGGACCGTCCAGGGACGCCCCGTGTACATCGTGGCCTTGGGCCCGCGCGTGAACGGCGGGAAGCCGGGCAGCGAGCCCACCGTCTCGATCTGCTCGAGATCTGCGGCCGTGTAGATCGGCTTCACGGCGATGCCCTCGGGGGTCATCCAGGTGAGGTCATCGATCGGGCGCTCGCGCAGTTCTTTCGCTGCGAGCTTTTCCCAGTCGGCTAGGGTCTTCTTCGGAAAATCGGCCATGCCCCCAATGTACTGCGGATTTCGGGCCAGAAAAGACCCGCTATTCGTTGGCCAAAATCGTGTTCCGGACCAGGGGGTAGATCTGGCCGGCCCAGCGGCGGCCGCTGAACACGCCGTAATGGCCGACGCCGGCCTGCATATAGTGCTTCTTGCGATAGGGTCGCAGGCTGGAGCAGAGATCGTGGGCGGCCACGGTCTGGCCCAGGGCGCAGATATCGTCGCGCTCGCCCTCGATGGTGAACAGGGCGGTGCGGCGGATCGCCTTGGGATTGACCCGCCGGCCCTTGTATTCGAGTTCGCCCTTGGGCAGCCGGTGCTCCTGGAACACCCACTGGACGGTTTCGAGATAAAACTCGGCCGCCATGTCGAGCACGGCGAAATACTCGTCGTAGAAGGTCTTGATGGTGGCGGCCTGCTCGGTCTCGCCCTTGGCGAGGTGCTTGTAGAGGTCGACCTGCGCCTTGATGTGGCGGTCGGCATTCATGCTCATGAAGGCCGTGAGCTGGATGAATCCCGGATAGACCCGGCGGGTGGCGCCGGGATAGCGCAGCGGCACGCGGTGGATCAGGTTCTGCTCGAACCAGCCGATCGGCTTGCCCATGGCCAGGTCGTTGACCTTGGTCGGGCTGATCCTGGTGTCGATGGGGCCGGCCATCAGGGTCATGCTGCGCGGCTGGGCCGGATTGTCGTCCTCGGCCATGATAGCCACCGCCGCCAGCGCCTGGAC
>JAKFVZ010000077.1 GCA_021732965.1 Reyranella sp. | reverse complement strand
GGCGCCGACGGGATGCCGCTCGCCTTCCAGCTCGCCGGCTGCGCCTTCGATGAAGCCAGCGTCATCACCGCCGGGGCCGCCTACGAACGCGCCACGCCCTGGCGTTCGCGCCGGCCGAAACTCTGACGAGACATCGGGGGGTGAGCATCAGCCGGTGTGGAGGACCGCGGCGGCATCGTCGAAGGCCGTCGATGTGACGCCGTCGAGGAAGCTCCGCAGAGCGACCCTGGCGCCGACGCGTTGAGCCTCGGGGGAGTTCTGGACCAGCCGCCCCTCGCGGATAGCTGCGCTGAATTCGGCCGGGGACGGGGCCACCATATCGGTCTCGACAAGGCCAGGATTCGTCTCGCAGAGATAGAGGCCGTTTGCACAACCATAGAAGAGCTTCACGAATTGCCGCATCAGGAAGACCCTGGCCCTCAACACCGCATTGGAGGGCCGCCCGCACCACGATTGCAGCAGCGCCTCCTGCAGGTCGGGCGTGCCCGCGCGGTACATCGTCATGATTGCCAGATCGACGGCGGGATCGTTGCGATAGGCCGTCTCCCAGTCGATCAGCCATAGCCGCTCGCCATCGAACAGGATGTTGCCGGGGTGCGAATCGTTGTGGCTGGAGACGAGGCCGGATGCGTCCCACGGATACGCCGCGCATAGCCGCTCGAAGCCATCGCGGTGAGGGTCAAGCAAGACACCGTAGAGGCCGGTCGCCTGCAAGCGGTCGAACAGGCCACCAACGATGGAGGGATAGTCGGCAACGGCCGGGAAGACCGCTGTCGCTTGCAGTCGGGCCGCCAGATTCCCGAGCGCATGCGCCAGCGCCTTGGCTCCACCCGGAAAATCGTCGAGTGCCCGCCCCTGGACGAACGCCATAATCGCCACGCCGGCGTCGGGATCGGCGTAGAGCAGCGGCGGCGCGATACCTGCCTCCGCTGCGGCGCGCATGCACGCATAGGACCGTCGCGGGTCGCGCACCTCATCCCGCAGCGAAGATTCGAGCCGCAGAATCCAAGGTCGGCCGCCGACCTCGATACGATAAATCGAGGCCGAGGCTCCGGTCGTGATCGGTTGCATGCCCGCGAGAGGCGCAGAGCCGAACGCGGCGATCAGGGCCAACCGGGCCCGTTCGCGGCACTCGGCAGGCAGGGCGGCGAGTGGCTCGTCGATGCGCTCCCCCTCAGCACCCAAGCTTCTTCGCGAGATCGATCATCGACGTGCCGACGGCGTTCCAGTCGCCCTCGGCCTTGAGGTCGTGCTTCTGGTTCGGGCCGTGTTCGCCGGGGCGCAGCACGAAGCCGGTCGACAGGCCGCACTTCTGCGCCGCCGCCAGGTCGTTGTTGTGCGCGGCGACCAGCATCACCTGCTCGGGCTTCACGTACATGCTGTCGACCACGCCGAGATAGGCTTCGGGATCGGGCTTGTAGTGATGGAAGGTCTCGCCGGAGAAGCAGTGATCCCAGGGGATGCCGCCATTCTTGGCCATGTTGATCAGCAACGCGACGTTGCCGTTGCTGAGCGTGGCGACGACGAACTTCTTCTTCATCATGCCGATGCCCTCGACCGAATCGGGCCAGGGGCGCAGCTTGTGCCAGAGATGCGTGAACTCCCACGCGCCTTCCTCGCCCGGATGCTTGAGGCCGCGCTTCTTCAGCAGCATCTCGAAGGCTTCCTTGTGCAGGTCGTCGATGCGCGTCCACGGCAGCTCGCCCTTGCGCACCCGGCCCATCTGCGGCTGGTAGAGCCCACGCCAGTCGTCGGCGAAGCTCGTCCAGTCCGTCTCGATGCCGTATTTCTTGCCGAGCGCTGGCATGTCGGCGATCAGGCTGCCGCGCCAGTCGACGACGGTGCCGAATACATCGAAAATGCAGACCTTCAGATTGGCGGGGACCTTGGACATTGGGTAGCTTCCTCACATGGTTTGGAAGCACGATAGAGTGAGCGGCGCGGACGGCAAGCCAAGATGCGGCTGGGTCTCCGACGATCCGCTCTACCAGCTATACCACGACACGGAATGGGGCCGTCCGCTGCGCGACGACCGGGCCCTGTTCGAGCTGCTGACCCTGGAAGGCTGCCAGGCCGGCCTCTCCTGGATCACGGTGCTGCGCAAGCGCGAGCATTATCGCAAGGTCTATGACGGGTTCGATCCGGAGAAGATCGCGCGCTATCGCCCGGCGAAGCTGGAGAAGCTGCTGCTCGATCCCGGCATCATCCGCCACAAGGGCAAGATCGCCGCCAGCGTGACCAACGCCCAGGCCTATCTCGCGCTGAAGGAGCGCGAGGGCTCATTTGCGAAATTCCTGTGGGGCTTCGTTGGCGGCAAACCGAAGAAGAATCGCCCCAAGGACCTCAAGGGCGTCCCGGCACGCTCGCCGGAAAGCGACGCCATGTCGAAGGCTTTGCAAAAGGCCGGCTTCAAGTTCGTCGGCTCCACCATCTGTTATGCCTTCATGCAGGCCTCGGGCATGGTCGACGACCATGTCGCGGGCTGCCATTGCGCCAAGGAGTAATTCGTTGACCAAGCGTGTGTTCATCGCGGCCCTCGGGACCGAGACCAACCAGTTCGTGCCCTTCCCGACCGGCCTGCGCGGCTATCAGGAGCACGGCATCTGGCACGGCGACGCGACGAAGGCCGAGCCGACCAACTTCACCGCGCCGATGCATGTCTGGCGCAGGGAAACGGAGAAGCGCGGCTGGACGGTGATCGAGGGCCTCTCGACCTTCGCCGCGCCATCGGGCACCACCGTGCGCAAGGTCTACGAGGATTTCCGCGACGAGGTCCTGGCCGGCGTGAAGGCGGCCCTGCCGCTCGATGCCGTGCTGATCAACGTCCACGGCGCGATGGTGGCCGACGGCTACGACGACTGCGAGGGCGATCTCCTGTCGCGCATCCGCGCCATCGTCGGGCCCAAGGTCGCGATCGGCGCCGAGTTCGATCTGCACTGTCACCTGAGCGCGCTGATGCTCGACAGCGCCGATGTGCTGGTCGGTTACAAGGAGTATCCGCACACCGACACGATGGAGCGCGCAGCCGAGCTGTTCGCCATCATCGCCGACACGGTCGAGGGCAAGGTGAAGCCGGTGATGGCGCGTTATGACTGCCGCATGATCGCGCAGTACCGCACCTCTGTGCCGCCGATCAGCGAGTTCGTCGTCCGCATGAAGAGCCTCGAAGGCAAGGACGGTATCCTCTCCGTCTCGCTGAGCCACGGCTTCTCCTTCGCCGACGTGGAGGACGTCGGCACGCGCACGCTCGTGGTGGCCGATGGCGACATGAAGAAGGCCGAGGCGCTGGCCGAGCAGCTGGGCAAGGAGCTGTGGGACAATCGCGAACGCTATGCCACCAGGTACCTGACCGTCGACGAGGCGATGGACCGCGCCGCCTCGCACAACCAGGGACCGCTGGTCCTGGCCGACCGCGCCGACAATCCCGGCTCCGGCGCGCCAGGCGATTCGACCTTCGTGCTGAAGGCGCTGGTCGAGCGCGAGATCGGCCCGGCGCTGTTCGGCGTGATGTGGGACCCGATGGCCTTCCAGATCGCCGAGGAGGCGGGCGAGGGCGCGCGCATCCGCATGCGGCTGGGCGGCAAGTCGGGAACGGTGAGCGGCGATCCGGTCGATCTCGACGTCACGGTGAAGAAGATCGCCCGCAACGTCTTCCAGCCCTACGGGCCGGTGATGTCGCCGCTCGGCGACATGGCGCTGCTGTCCTCGGAGCATGTCGACATCGCGATCTGCACGCGACGCAACCAGACCTTCCACGCCGACGCCTTCCGCGCCGTCGGCGCCGAGCCCGCCGACTACCGCGTCGTCGTCGTGAAGTCGGCGCAGCATTTCTATAACGGCTTCGTCGGCGTCGCGAAGGAGATCCTCTACGTCGCCACCCCCGGCGCCGCCGATCCCGACGTCACGCGCTGGCCCTACACCAAGCGCAAGACGCCGTTCTGGCCGAAGGTCGCCGATCCCTGGAAGTAGCTGCTCGCCTTACGACTGCGGCGGATAGCGGTCGAACGCCGGCAGTTCGTGGGCGTTCTTCATCCATCCGATCCGCTCGGCGACCTGGATGTGGACCTGCGCCGGCACCGCGTCCGGATCGTCGTAGGTCGCGCTCTGGATATCGATGAGGCCCGGCAGCATCTTCGCATTGTCGTAGAACAGCCCGGTGCCGCAGTCGGAGCAGAAATGCCGCCTTCCATGCTCCGACGAGGCGTAGACCTTGGGCGTGCCCTTGGTCACCTTGACCGCATCGTGCGGGTACATCGTCCAACCCACCATCGGCGCGCCGGCGTGCCGCCGGCAGTCCGTGCAATGGCAGAGCGCGTGGTGGAGGGCGTCGCCCTCCGCCTGATAGCGAATCGCGCCGCAATGGCAGCCACCTGTCATCATCGTCTGCTCTCCTTCGTCAAAATCTGTTCCTACAGTAGCGGTTCGAGGGCCTCGCGAGTGGTCTTGCCTTCGACCACGGGCACGACCTCGAATTCGACGACTTCCTGCCAGTCGGCGATCCATTTCTGGAATGTCGTGATGTCGTCGGTGCGCATGAGCTGGAAGCAGCGGCCGAGATCGGCGGTGACGTAGCTCGCGACAAACTCCAGCCCGTCGGGCAGGCCGCGGCCCTTCTGAAGCTTGCGATAGACGGCCTTGCCGTCCTGGTTCTTGAACTTCTCGACGACCATGAAGAGCATGTGTTCCCCTTGCTTACAGTCCGGTACTCTAGGCCAACCAACGAGAAGAGGAACGAAATGAAGATCGCCGTCGTCGGCGCCGCCGGGCGCATGGGCCAGATGCTGATCCGCCAGATCGCACGCACCGAAGGCGTGTCGCTGGCCGCCGCCAGCGAAATGCCCGGCAGCAAGGCGCTGGGCAAGGATGCGGGCGAACTCGCCGGGCTTGAGCCGAACGGCGTGCTGATCGGCGACGACAGCGCCGCCGCCATCGCCGCCGCCCAGTGCGTGATCGACTTCACCGTGCCGGAAGCCACGGTCGCGCATGCCAAGGTCGCCAGCGACAACGGCGTCGCCATGGTGATCGGCACGACCGGCCTCGATCCGATCCAGACCAAGCTGATCCAGGACGCGGCGAAGAAGGTGCCGATCATGTGGGCGGCCAACATGGCGCTGGGCGTCAATATCCTGCTGGCGCTGGTCGAGAAGACCGCGTCGATGCTCGACCCGAGCTACGACATCGAGGTGCTGGAGATGCACCATCGCCACAAGATCGATGCGCCCTCGGGCACCGCACTGGCGCTCGGCCGCGCGGCGGCGGCGGGCCGCAAGGTCCAGCTCGAGGAAGTCTGGCGCAAGAGCCGCGACGGCCACACCGGCGCGCGGCCGACCGGCGAGATCGGCTTCGCCACCCTGCGCGGCGGCGAGGAAGTGGGCCTGCACACGGTCTACTTCGCGGCCGCCGGCGAGCGGCTCGAACTCAACCACCGCTCCTTCAGCCGCGAGACCTACGCGGCGGGCGCCGTGAAATCGGCCAAGTGGCTCGAGGGCAGGAAGCCCGGCCTCTACGGCATGAAGGACGTGCTGGGGCTGTAGAGCCATTCTGGACAAGTGAAAATCACGTCGCTCCCAATAACGGCCTCACCCTGAGGAGCGGTCCGCAGGACCGCGTCTCGAAGGGTGGGAACAAGCACCACGTTTATTGCCCATCCTTCGAGACGCACGCCTTCGGCGCGCTCCTCAGGATGAGGATGGTTTGCGCATGAACTTAGGCGGAGAAGCTCCAGAGAGCGCCGCCTACTCGTCCCAAGCGTGATCGTAGCGGGGGCTGCGCATGGCGGCGATGGCGGCCTTGAGCTGCTCGGCGACGCGCAGGCGTTCGTCGGGGCCGAGGAAGCGGCCGATCACGGCGCGGTTGCCGCGCGAGGTCACGACCAGGCGCTCCTCTGTCGCCTCGACCTTCAGCCAGTAGGCGTCCAGCCGATGCTCCTCGCGCTCGCCGTCGGGCGCGACGCGGACCACGACCAGCTCGCGATCGGTCAGCAGCAGCGTCTCGGTGCGCCGCGCGTCGAGGTAGCTGCGCTTGAACAGCCACCACAGCAGGAAGACGTCGAGGCCCATGAAGCCGAAGACCGGCCAGGCGCCCATGACGAACATCGGCACGCCGATCACGACGTTGGCCGCGACGGCACCCAGCATGACCAGGCGGAAGCCGTCCGCGGACAGGCTGCGGTGCGGCGACAGCGAGGTGGCGAAATGAACCGCCGGAAGGGGCGCGTCGGTCATGGTATGAAGCTATATGGCCCTGATGAAGACCGCCGTCATCCCCGAGTTCTTTGCACGCCTCAGGAAGGCGATGCCGGAGCCCGAGACGGAACTGGAATACGACAATGTCTATCAGCTGCTGGTGGCCGTCGTGCTCTCGGCGCAGGCCACCGATGTCGGCGTGAATCGCGCCACCGGGCCATTGTTCAAGTTCGTGAAGACGCCGGCCCAGATGGTCGCGCTGGGCGAGCAGAAGCTGATCGACCACATCAAGACGATCGGGCTGTTCCGCACCAAGGCCAAGAACGTGATCGCACTCAGCCATCTCCTGCTGGAGCGGCATGGTGGCGAGGTGCCCCGCACCCACGAGGAGCTGGAGGCGCTGCCGGGCGTCGGCCGCAAGACCGCCAACGTGGTGATGAACGTGGCCTATGGCGAGGCGACCATCGCCGTCGACACGCACATCTTCCGGGTCGGCAACCGCACCGGCCTGGCGCCGGGCAAGAACCCGCTGCAGGTCGAGCTGAAGCTCCTGAAGCGCGTGCCCGAGGAATACAGGGTGCACGCTCATCACTGGCTGATCCTGCACGGCCGCTACACCTGCAAGGCACGCACGCCACTGTGTCCGGCCTGCATCGTGAACGACCTCTGCACCTTCAAGGGGAAGACCGTCGCGGCCTAGCCTTGCGAGTCGAGGTTTTTTCCTTTGCGCCCTTGACCGCATCGGCCAGCGCCAGGGCGAGGCCGCCACCGCGGCGGTCCTGACGCTCCAGCAGAACGATGTTGCGGATGAGCTGCGGTTCGCCGAACGGCAGGCAGGTGAGTTTCAGGCCCGCGAAGATCTCGTCCGACACCGCCAGCACGGCGACGCCCAGACCCTTCTCGACCATGCGCAGGATGATGTCCTGGCTGTCGAGCACCATCTCCTCGTGGACCTCGACCCGCATGCGCCGCAGCTCGCGGTCGATCACGCGGCCGGCCCATGCCTTGCTGTCGAAGCGGATGAAGGGCAGTTCGGACAGCAGGTCGCGGGCGCTGCGCCGTGCCTGGCCGGGCGGCGCGAACAGCCAGAAGCGGTCCCGGTAGAGCGGCGTCCAGACGAGGCCGGCCGGATAGGGCCGCACCGGCTCGGTCGTCAGCGCGGCGTCGAGTTCGCCGGCCGCGACCTTCTCGGCCATTTCCGCCGACAGGCCGACCGAGACCGAGACACGCGCGCGCGGATGGGCGCGGTTCAAGGCAACCAGCGCGTCGGGCAGGACAGCCGCCAGCGCGGTCTGCACGGCGCCGACCCGGAGACGGCCGGCCAGTGATCGTTCGTCGCCCAGCGCGCCGGCGATGTCGTCGTAGAGCGCCAGCACCTCGGCGGACCGCGCGACGACGATGCGGCCGGCCTCCGTCAGCACCGGCAGGCGGCGCGAGCGGTCGAACAGGGCGGCGCCGAACTCATCCTCCAGTGCCTTCACCTGCAGGCTCACGGCCGATTGGGTCAGCCCGACCGCCTTGCCGGCCGCGGCGAAGGAGCCGTGGCGCGCGATGGCCTGCAGGGTGCGAAGGGCGCGAAGCGACATAACGATTAATGATAAATTATCATTGATCGATTGAGTATTAAGAATTTTCTCTCGTATCTGGTCGAGGCGTACACAGTCGTCATGACCGCCGACGTGATCCTCGCCCTCCTGCCCATCGTCCTGCTGATCGCGCTCGGCATGCTCCTGAAGCGCTGGCGTTTCCTCGCCGAGGGGTTCTGGCCGCAGGCGGAACGACTGAGCTACTACGTGCTGGTCCCCTGCCTGTTCTTCCACAGTCTGGCCACGGCCAAGCTCGACGCGCTGCCGGCACGCGAACTGGCCACGACGCTCATTCTCTCGATCCTGGCGGTGGCCGCGCTGCTCCTCGCGCTGCGGCCGATGCTGCGGGTCGACGGACCCACCTTCACCTCGATCTTCCAGGGTGGCATCCGCTTCAACAACTATGTCGGCGTCACCCTGGCGGCCGGCCTTTTCGGTGCGCAGGGCATCGCGCTCGCCGCCCTTTGCAGCGCCGCGATCGTGCCCACGGTGAACATCCTCTGCGTGCTGGTCTTCGCGCGGCACGGCTCCGCGCGGCTGACCGGCCGCGGCATCGCCCGGCAGCTCGTCACCAACCCGCTGGTGCTGGGTTCCTTCGCCGGCATCGCCTTCCAGCTTCTCGGTCTCGGCATTCCGGCCGGCGTCGAGCCGGCACTGCGGGCGCTCGGCGCGGCGTCGCTGCCGCTCGGCCTGCTCTGCGTCGGAGCGGCCCTGGAGTTCGGACCGATCCGCCGCTCGATCGCGCCGGTCGCAACCTCCTCGGCGATCAAGTTCCTCGCCATGCCGGTCGTAACGGTCGCGGTCGCATCGCTGATCGGCCTGACGGGACCGGCGCTCGTCACCGCGCTGCTCTTCCAGGCGCTGCCGACGGCTTCCTCGGCCTACATCATGGCCAGCCAGCTTGGCGGCGAC
>JAKFVZ010000078.1 GCA_021732965.1 Reyranella sp. | reverse complement strand
AGGCCAGCTAACGGATCACTCGCTCCCGCATTGTCGTCCTGAGCACAGCGAAGGACCTTGCAGAACGACCAATGCACTCCTTGGCGGGCGCGAGATCCTTCGCTTCGCTCAGGATGACAACAACACCACTAACCCTCGTTGATCGCCCGCCAGACCTTTTCCGGCGTGGCCGGCATGTCGATGTGCTTGCCGCCCAGCGCATCGACGATCGCGTTCATGACTGACGGCAGCGCGCCGGCACAGCCCGCCTCGCCGCAGCCCTTGATGCCCATGCGATTGGTTTTGCAAGGCACGGAATGACTCTCGATCGACATGTCCGGCGCGTGCTCGGCACGCGGCAGGGCATAGTCCATGTAGCTGCCCGTGACCGGCTGGCCTTGCGGGTCGTAGATCGTATGTTCCATCAGCGCCTGGCCGATTCCCTGCAGCACACCGCCATGCGCCTGGCCCGCGACCAGCATCGGATTGATGACCGTGCCGAAGTCGTTGACCATGAAGTAGCGCACGACGTCGATATGACCGGTGTCGCGGTCGATCTCCACTTCGGCGATGTGGCAGCCGTTGGGGAACGAAAACGGCGGATTGTCCGAGATGTGGCTGACGTCGAGCGACTGGGGCAGGTCGGCCGGCAATGTCAGGCCGCCGCGGATCCTGTCGGCGAGTTCGATAATCCCGATGCTGCGGTCGGTGCCGGCAATCGTGAAACGGCCGTGCGCGAACTCGATATCGAGGGCCGAGGCTTCGAGAACATGGGCGGCGATCTGCTTGCCTTGCTCGATCAGCTTGTCGCCCGCCTCCAGAAAGGCCTGCGAGGCGACCAGCGCGGAACGCGAGCCGCCGGTGCCGCCACCGACCTTGAGCTGGTCGGAATCGCCCTGGAGCAGCCGGAAGCGCTCGAACGGAATGCCGACATGGGCCGCCAGCACCTGGGCGAAGGGCGTCGCATGGCCCTGGCCATAGTCGAGTGTGCCACTCAGCATGGTGACGGTGCCGTCTTCCTCGAAGCGGATGCCGCCATACTCCTTGCTGGGAGGGCCGGTGACCTCGAGATAGGAGCCGATGCCCCGGCCGCGCAGCTTGTTGCGCGACGCGCTTTCGGTCTTGCGAGCCGCGAAGCCTTCCCAATCGGCCGCCTTCAGCGCCTTGTCGAGTACCGCGGTGAACTCGCCGGAATCGTAGTTCATGCCCGACGGCGCCTTGTAGGGCATCTGGTCGGGCGCGATGTGGTTGCGCCGCCGCAGGTCGGCCGGGTCGATCGCGAGTTCGCGCGCCGCCGTATCGATCAGGCGCTCCATGAAGTAGTTGCCCTCGGGCCGACCGGCACCGCGGTAGGCCGCGACCGGCGTCGTGTTGGTGAAGACCACCTTGGAGTTCACCTCCATCGCGGGTGTGCGATAGACGTCGATGACGTTCTTCACCGCATTCGTGGTCGCCGGCATCGGCGGATAGATATAGGCGCCCGCGTTTGCCGTACCCGACAGGCGGACGGCGAGGAAGCGGCCGTCCTTGTCGAGGGCGAGTTCGGCCACGCGCTGGTGATCGCGACCGGCATGATCGCTGAGGAAGCTTTCGGAGCGCTCATCGGTCCATTTCACCGGCCGGCCGAGCTTCTTCGAAGCCAGCAGCAGCGGGCCATACTCCGGATAGACCTGCGACTTCATCCCGAAGGAACCGCCGACGTTGCCGGTCAGCACGTGCACCTTGTCCGGCGCCACCTTGAGCACATCCTTGGCCAGTGAGCCGCGGATGCCCATGACGCCCTGGCAACCGAGGCGCAGCGTCCAGCGCTCCGTATCCGGATCGTAGGAGCCGATCGCCGAACGCGGCTCCATGGCGCTGACGGCAATGCGGTTGGAACCGATCTCGAGGCGAGTCACATGGGCTGCGTCGGCGAAGGCCTTCCTGACCGCCTCTGCATCGCCGTAGTGGAAGTCGAGCACGAGATTGGACGGCGCCTCGTCGTGAACCTGCGGCGCGCCGGGCTTCAGCGCCTCGTGCGGCGCAGTGACGGCAGGCAGCGCTTCGATGTCGAGTTCGACCGCCTCCGCCGCATCCTTGGCCTGCACGGCCGTCTCGGCCACGACGCAGGCCACCGCCTCGCCGACATAGCGCACCTTGCCGACGGCGAGCGACGGACGCGGCGGCGTCTTCATCGGCGAGCCGTCGCGCTGCGGGACGTTCATCGGGCAGCGCAGCGGGCCGAATCCAGCCGCGTCGAGGTCGGCCGCGGTGAGGATGGCGAGCACGCCGGGCATGGCGGACGCGGTCTCGATGTCGATGCCCCTGAGCACGCCGTGCGCTACCGGGCTGCGCACCATCACGGCATGGGCCTGCCCGGCGAGGTTGACGTCGTCCGAGTAGCGGCCCTCGCCGCGCAGGAGGGTTGGATCTTCCTTGCGAGGCACCGGCTGGCCGACGCCGAACTTCATCAACGAAAGGCTGACATCGTCGAACACATCCATGCGCCTGTCCTCGCAAATTCCAAGCCACCTCACCCCGGGAATCGCTCCCCGGGGTGAGATCGGTTCAGTCCGTTCGTTACTACTTCAGCGGCGAGTAGTTGGTCGGCAGCAGCAGGGTGGAGTGCATCTCCTGCAGCTTCGCCGGGCCCTTGGCGAGATAGGCCTGCCACGCCGGATCCTTCATGGCCGCGGCGCGGGCCTCGAAGCGCTCCTGCAGGTTCTTGTAGCGCCAGAGATGGATCCACTCGTTGGGCTGCGGGAACTCGCCGGTCCAGGCGCCCCAGATCGGCGAGTACTTCTCGCGCGCCGCCTGGACTTCCTTGAAGTCCTTGCCGTACTGCACCGCACCGCCCAGGCCGCAACGGTAAATGCGCAGCTCGTAGATGTTGCCGGTCGTGCCGTCGTCCGGCTTGATGTCGACAACGGTGTTCATCAGGCGCAGATCCTGGCGCACCACGCAGGTGCGCACGATCGGGATGTACTTCTCGGTCCAGTCCTTGTTCTTCTGCAGCTCGTTGCGCAGGCGCGTGCGCTCCTCGTAGCTGTCGTACTTCCACAGATGCCAGATCTGGTTCAGTGCGCCGAACTCCGACGTCCAGTAGCCGTGGTTGACGCCATAGTTGTTGCCGCGCGCCGGGCGGCCGATCGTCTCGGCGGCCTTGAGGTATTCCGGCATCTTGCCGGGCGCGAGCGTGTAGGTGCGAAACTCGTAGACCATGGGATTGTCTCTTCCTCTCAGGGATGCGGGTTCTTCGGCGGATGCGCCTTGACCGCCTCCTCGTTGATGTCGGCGCCCCAGCCGGGCCGGGTGGGCACGATCAGTTCGCCATTCTGGATCACCGGCGGGTGAGTCACCAGATCGTCCTTCCACGGCACGTCGTCGATATCGATTTCCATGATGCGGAAGTTGGGCATGGCGGCGCACAGATGCGCGCTCATCAGGGTCGACATGTGGCCGTAGAAGTTATGCGGCGCGCAGTTGATCTCGTAGGCCTCGGCCATCGAGGCGATCTTCAGCGATTCCGCGAGCCCGTTCCACGGCACGTCGATGATCGACACATCGATCGAGCGGTTCTCGAAGAACGGCCGGAACTGACGGCGGCCGAACAGAGACTCGCAGGACGCAATGGGCATCGAGGCGCGGTCGCGGATCAGCCGCAGCCCCTCGGGATCGTAGGAATCGATCTCCATCCAGAAGAGATTGTAGGGCTCGCAAGTGCGCGCGACCTTGATGTAGCCCTCGGTCTTGAAGTTGAAGTTGGTGTCGAGAAGGATGCCCATCTCGGGACCGGCGCCCTGGCGGAAGGCGGCCAGCCCGTCGGAGATCGCCCCCAGGACCGCGCCGTCGGCATTGAGTTCCGGCCCGCCGGGGCTCCTGCCAAAGCCCGGCTGGTACATGTTCGGCGGATCGAGATCGAAGCGGAAAATGTTGGTCTTCAGCGCCTTGAAGCCGCGCTCCTTCACATGTTTGCCGAGCTTCACCAGGTCGTCGAGCGAACGCACCGGCTGGACGCCCATCACCTCGGCGTTGCGGAAGCGGTAGCTGCCGCAATGCGACCAGTAGAGCGGCAGCCGGTCGCGCACCGGCCCGCCGAACATCTCGCAGACGGGGATGCCCAGCGCCTTGGCCTTGACGTCGATCAGCGCGTTCTCGATCGCCGCCATCGCCTGCTGGTTCATGCCGCCCGGCGCCTGTCGGGTGATGGCGTAGATCGTCGACATGATGCGCTCGATGGGGCGCGGATCCTGGCCGATCAGCGCCTGCGCCATGCGCCGGATCACGGCGGTGAGACCGGCGCTGCCGTAACCCTCGTTGTATTCCGACCAGCCGACCAGCCCGTCATCGGTCGTGATCTTGAGAAAGGAGAAGTCGCGCCAGCCGGCGTCACAGTGAAGATCCTCGATTTTGGCGATTTTCATGTTTGGTCCTCCCGAGTTGCCGGGAGCATAGACCAAGCGGTAGCGACTGCGGGATCAAACAACGCTCGTGCCGGCAGTCCTCAGACGGTCCGAATGGTGCCGCCATCGATGACGAATTCGGCGCCGTGGATCGCGGCGGCGCGATCGGAGGCCAGGTAGGCGATGAGGTCGGCGACCTCATAGGGCTCGGCCGCCCGCCCGATCGGGATGCCGCCCAGGCCGTCGAGCACGACTTGCCGCGCCTCCTCGATCGTGCCGCCATTGGCGGCCTGCAGACGCTTCAAGAAGTCGACGGACGACTCCGTCATGATCCAGCCGGGGGACACGGTGTTGACCCGCACACCCTTCGGCCCGAGCTCCTTGGAGATCGACTTGCTGTAGGTTCTGAGCGCGGCCTTGGCGCTGGCGTAGGCGGTTGTCGCCTCGGGAAGAGGCAGGACCGACTGGATCGAGGTGACGTGCACCACCGTGCCAGCGCCCCGTTCGACCATCTGCGGGACGAGGAGGCGATCGAGCCGGACCGTGGCGAGAAGGTTCAGGTTCAGCTCGGCGAGCCAGTGATCGTCCGTCAGGGCAACGAAGCCGCCGCCCGGCGAGGACGAGCCACCAATCACGTGGGCCAGGATGTCGACTCCGCCCATGTGGGCACGCGCGGCTGCGGCCAGGATTTCCCCGCCTTCCGCCGTCGTCAGGTCCGCTTGCACGAACTCGACGCCGTCGATGGGCTCGGCGTGGCCCCGGGCGGCGGTGATCACCCGGGCGCCGCCGGCCAGGAAGCGGTCGACGGTGGCGCGGCCCAGTCCCTTGGTGCCGCCGCTGACGAGCACGCGCTTTCCCGCAAACTCGGTCGGATCAGCCTTGATGGTCATATCGTGATCTCCAAGGCTTTGATCGCGTCGTGCTCGAGGGTGAAGCGATAGGTGAAGCGGATGGGGCTGCCCTTGAAGTCGCCATGGGCGGGGCCTTCGGCCACCACCTGACCGTTCTCGTCGCGAATAGTGTCCGGCGTGAAGATGGCCTTGACCGCAATCACCTCGTCTTCAAACAGGGTGCGCAGCTCGGCGTGGCCGTCGTGACGTTTTCCGTTGTCCAAGAGGACGGCGGCAGCGGCGAAAGGCTTCAGCATGCCATCCACATCGAGTCGGGCGTTGGCCTCGACATAGTCGGCTATGGGTTTGGGTAGTTCGATCGACATTGCTCGGCTCCTTGACGTTGCAATGTTGATTTAGAGGAGGCGATCACTCACGATAATCGGATTAAATTGGCATGAGACGTTGCGAAAAATGGGACAATGTCGAAAAGCGGCCTGATCGAGTTTGATGCTGTTCTCGCCATTGTGCGGCGCAAATCGTTCCGGGCTGCGGCCCTGGAACTTGGCCTGTCGACCACCGCAATGAGCAACGTCATCGGCAAGCTGGAGCGCCAGCTCGGCGTCCGGCTGTTCAATCGCACAACCCGTAGCGTTTCCCTGACGGATGCTGGACGAAACTTCGTCGATCAGGTCGGGCCTGCGGTACGGACCCTGCACGATGCGATGAGCGCCGCCCGCTCGCAGCAGGAAACGCCATCCGGCACCCTTCGCATCAATGCCTTCGCGACGGGTGCGCGGGAGGTGCTAGGTCCGCTCCTCTTGAAGTTCCTGCGGCGCTATCCGCAAGTTCACATCGACCTCGTCACCGAGGGCCGGATCGTGGACATCATCGCCGAAGGGTTCGACCTTGGCCTAAGGAGCGCGGACCTGGTGCCGAGCGACATGATCGCCATTCCCATCGGACCGCCTCGTAGTTTTGCCGTGGTCGCATCGCCCAAATATTTCAAAACCAACGGCAAGCCCCGCGTGCCGCCCGACTTGCTACGCCACCCATGCCTCCGCATCCGCTTGCCGGATGGGGCGCCGCATCGCTGGCAATTCGAAAAGGATGGTCAGTCCGTTCAGATCGACGTCCAGGGGCCCATCACGCTGGACGAGGCCAGCCTCTCGCGCATCGCGGTGCTCGACCATGTCGGCATCGCCTACTTCATGGAGTCCGATGTGCGCGAAGACATAAAGGCGGGGCGTCTCGTCCGCGTCCTGGAGGACTGGACGCCGTTGCTGGCACCGCTCTGTCTCTACTATCCGAGCAGGCGCAATCACTCGGCCGCGTTCAAGGCGTTGATCGACATGGTGCAGGACCGTGCCGGCTGACGGTTTGCCGGCGACTGGCTTTCTCGGGATCCACGCCTCCGATTTGTCACGACAAATCACCCGATGGCGGCGATTTGCCGATTGTTAATCGGGCGCAGGAAGGGCACGGCCTTGGCATGCGCTCCAACCAGCCGGTGAACATGGACATCGATCAGCTTCGGGGATGGGCGTCGATCATGGACAAGGCCATGATCGCGAGCCTCGTCGCCACTCTCCTCGCCGTGACGGCGCTGGGCATCACCACCTTCCTGTCCTTTCGCTACGGCAACGCCGTACGCAGCCACGAGCAGGCCGCCCTCGCCCGATACAAGGGAATGGAGGACGAGGCCGCACAGCGCGAGCGGGAAGCCGTGGCGGCGCGCGAGCGCGTCGCGACGCTCGAACGGGAGATCGCCGCGACGCGCGATCGGGCGGCGATGATCGAGCAGCAGGTTACCGCGGCACGGGAGCAAGCGGCCGAATTCGAGAAAGCAGCCCGCGAGGCTACGGAGCGGGCGACCCAGGCGGCGACCGAGAGCAAACCTGCCCCCGAAAACGTACGGGCGCCGCTGTTCGACGCGGCCGAGATCCGGCGGCGCTTTGCCGACCTCGGAAAGCTCGTGCGCGATGCGACCACGCGGCCACCGGAGTCGATGCCGGCTCCCGCCCCGGGGCCGGAAGCAGCTTCCGACCCCGCGCCAGCCGTTGCAGCGACGCCCGCCGCGCCGCCGCAGTCCCCGTTCGTCGCGAGCCTGCGGAATTATGCCGGCACGCAAGCGGCGATCTTCCTGCTCGGCCAGATATCGGACGCACCCGCGATCGGCGCGACCCTGTCGGCCGATCTCAGCCAGGCCGGATGGCTGCCGCAGACATGGACGTGGGGCGGCGTGGCCGGGATTTTCGGCGTCGTCGTGCTGGTCCGCGACGGCAGCGACCCGGGCGTACACGAGGCCGCTTCCGCCCTCGTAGAATCTCTGGGCGCCGCCGGCTTCAACGCCACCAAGGGCGACTGGCCCGCGAACTGGGGTCGCTTCCGCGGGACGCTCAACGGACCGCAGACGCCCAGCCCGACCGACGCCGCCATACGCATCGTCGTCGGAGAGAAGGCACGCAAAGGGTCGTGATCCGAGTTGCAGATGAGCCTGCACCTCAGGGCGGCGTCATGTCGGCCTTGTTCCAGCTGCTGTCGGGATTGAAGGCGTTGATCGCCGCGGCGCGCTGCGGCGTCTGTTCGCCCAGGTCCTTTTCGTAGACGTCGCTCTCGTTGCTGATCATGAAGGTCATGACGCCGGTCTCGCCGTAGTGGACCGGCCAGGCGATGACGGCGAAACCGCCCATCATGCGGTCGCGGACCAGGTAGTCGCGCGCGCCGCCCGGCGCGTCGGGGCCCTGGCTATAGAGCAGCCGGAAGCGGTAGCCGTAATAGCCGTTCTTCTCGATGTCTCCCAGTTGCGCCCGGGCGAGGATCGGGCCCAGCGGACTCGTGGGCTCGCCCGGCTTGGTCTCCCAGTAGAGCCCGTTCCTGAGACCCGGGGAACTCACCAGACGGCGCGCGTAGACCGGGACGCCGAGCTTCATCGGATCGAGCGACGCGTAATCGCGTTGCGCGTCGACGATGGCCAGCAGGGTCTGGATGACGGAGAGCTCGTTGCGGCCGATGAGCCGCGCTTCCAGCTCAACGCGGCCGGCATCGACGTCGTAGCGCCACACGTCGCCCTGCTTCACGATCGGCAGGGGCGAGATCCAGCCCGTCGTGCCGGCGCCGACCAGCGCCCTGTCGGGCGTCTCCTGGATGATCTTGTGGCTCTGATCCCAGGCCTTCAGGAAATTGTCCCGCAACTCGTCGTCCTGCCAGTCGCTGCCGGGGATCAGCGTGTGCCAATCGAAGCCGAGGATGGCGGTGATGGCCTTGTCGTCCTGCTTGCGGATGGCCTCGGTGAGCGCCTCGGCCGCTGCGTCGGGCGTCGGGAAGCCCTTCAACTCGGGCGCCTGTGATTGGGCTTGCGTCCGGGACGGCGCGGGCACCGGCGTCTGCGCAACGGATATGCCGACCAGGCTCGCATACACAGCGAGCGCTGCGGCGAACTGGAAAACCAATCTCGTCATCGCCGACCTCCACCGCCACCACCACCACCACGCTGGCC
>JAKFVZ010000201.1 GCA_021732965.1 Reyranella sp. | reverse complement strand
CAGCCGGAGGTGAAAGCCGCCAGCTCGGGCCGCGCCGTGCTCGCCGCGCAGGGCGCCGGTCAGCCCAAGCGCCTGGTCTCGCTGCAGCTCTATTCGAACAAGTCGCTGGCGGTCGATCTCGCCCGCGGCGCCGACGGCTCGTTCGGCTTCAAGCTCGCGCCCGGCGCGACCGAGGACGACGACGAACGCGTTTCCAGCCTGCCGGGCTCGGCCCCCACGTCGGGCGTCGGCGCCCGCTCCGTGGTCGCCGATTCGGTGAAGACCATGAAGACGAGCAGCGCCACGCTGGCGTCCAGTCTCGCCCCGACCGGCGCCAATCCGGCGGCTCTCAAGGAACTGACCCAGGCGCTGGCCGGCTTCTCGACCGCCGCCGCGAAGATCGACGTCGTCCAGGGCCGTACCGTGGACGGCACCCCGCGCGTCCTGGTCGCCAGCCTGGGTGACGGTACCGCCAAGCAGTCCTTCTGGTGGTTCGCTCCCTCCAACCAGCCGGAAGGCTGGTTCGACGACCAGGGCCGCCGCCTCGGCGGCACGGCGCTCGCCAACCCGCGCCCGGAAGCCCGCATGTCCTCGCCGTTCGGAACGCGCCACTACTACGGCCGCAAGAGCAGCAATGCCTTCCACAACGGCATCGATTTCGAGGGCAAGACCGGCGAGCCGATCTATGCCGCGGCCGACGGCGTCATCAATCACCAGGGGTGGTATTTCAACTACGGCCGGACGGTGAAGATCGGGCACGCCGACAATTTCGAGACGCTCTACGCCCACATGTCGCGTTTCGCCGACGGCTTCGGCCCCGGCTCGCGCGTCCGCAAGGGCGACCTGATCGGCTATGTCGGATCGACCGGCCGCTCGACCGGCGCCCATCTGCACTTCTCCGTGATCGTGAACGGCCAGTTCGTCGATCCGGCACCCTACATCTCGGAAAAGGGCGGCAACCACGCTCTCGCGGGCGAGCAGCTCGTCTCCTATCGCCAGTGGCAGCAGGAGATCAAGCGCGCAGCCGACCGCGGCCGGAGCAGCAGCGACAACCGCTATCCCGGCCTGCAGGGCGCCGAGCCGTGGTCGTCCAACCCCTTCTCTTCCCGCTCCGCCGACCGCCTCTGAGGCGCCACGGTCCGGCGCGCGGCGCCGTTGCGCGCGCCCAGTTGTTCGCCTAGGAATTGCGTCATCGATCCTGAACGGTTGCAGACAGCAGCCGACGGGACGTCAGAGGCAACCACGAGGGAAGTCAAATGTTCAAGAAAGTCATGGCCGGCGTTTTCGCCGCCGGTCTGGTCGGCGCCGCCGGTACGGCGTACGCGGGCAAGGATCTCGATGCCATCAAGGCGCGCGGCCAACTCCTGTGCGGCGTCAGCACCGGTGTCGCGGGCTTCGCGTCGGCTGACAGCCAGGGCAAGTGGACGGGCATCGACGTCGATGTCTGCCGCGCCGTCGCCGCCGCCATCTTCGGCGATGCCGACAAGGTGAAGTTCATCCCGACCACCGCCCAGCAGCGCTTCACCGCGCTCCAGTCGGGCGAGGTCGACCTGCTGGTCCGCACCACGACCTACACGCTGACCCGCGACACCGCGCTCGGCTTCGATTTCACCGGCGTCAACTACTACGACGGCCAGGGCTTCATGGTGAACAAGAAGCTCGGCGTGAAGAGCGCCAAGGAGCTGAACGGCGCCACGGTCTGCGTGCAGCCGGGCACCACCACCGAGCTCAACCTCGCCGACTACTTCCGCGCCAACAAGATGACCTTCAAGCCGGTCGTCATCGAGAAGATCGAGGAAGTCCGCGCCGCGTTCTTCGCCGGCCGTTGCGACGTGTTCACGACCGACGCCTCGGGCCTCTACGCCACGCGCGTCGCGAACGCCCCGACGCCGGACGACTACATCATCCTGCCGGAAATCATCTCGAAGGAGCCGCTGGGACCGGTGGTGCGCCATGGCGACAACCAGTTCGCCGACATCGTGCGCTGGGCGTTCTTCGCCATGCTCGAGGCCGAGGAATATGGCATCACCTCGAAGAACGTCGACGAGATGCTGAAGAGCGACAATCCCGCCATCAAGCGCATCCTCGGCGTCACGCCGGGCATGGGCAAGGCGCTCGGGGTCGACGAGAAGTGGGTCTACAACATCATCAAGCAGGTCGGGAACTACGGTGAGGTCTTCGACCGCACCGTCGGCATGGGCTCGCCCCTCAAGATCGCCCGCGGCCAGAACGCGCTGTGGACGCAGGGCGGCCTGCAATACGCCCCGCCGATCCGCTAAGCAGCGGACAGGACGAAAACGCCAACCGCCGCCCGCAGGGGCGGCGGTTTTTGTTTGGCCATTGCAAATACCCCCGTGATGCGGGACTCTCCGGTTGGGGAAGTGTCGGGGGACACAATGCTCAAAATCACACTGTCGATGTTCGCTGGCGTTTCGGCCTTCGTGGCGACGGCGGCGATGGCCGGCCCCGTCCTCGATGCCGTCAAGGCACGGGGTCAACTCAACTGTGGCGTACACCCCGGGATCGTCGGCTTCATGCATGCCGACAGCCAGGGCGCCTGGCGCGGGCTTTCGATCGACATGTGCCGCGCGACAGCCGCCGCGCTGTTCGGTGACGCGAGCAAGGTCAAGTATATCCCTCTCGATGCCGCAAGGCGCTTTCCGGCACTCGATGCCGGCGAGGTCGACCTGCTCGCTTCCAATTCGACCATGACGCTCGCCCGGGATGCCGGCGCCGATTTTGCCGGCATCTACTACTATGACGGCCAGGGCTTCATGGTCCCCCGCAAACTCGGCAAGCGTGTCGCGAGCGATCTCAACGGGGCCACGATCTGCATCCAGTCGGGCACCACGACCGAGGCCAACGTCGCCGATTTCTTCCGCCTGAACAAAATGACCTTCAAGCCGGTCCTGGCCGCGAATGTCGACGAGCTGCGCGCCGCCTTCTTTGCCGGCCGTTGCGATGTCCTGACGGCGGACCTGTCGAACCTCTATGCCACCCGCGCCGCCTACGCGCCCAATCCCAGCGACTACTCGATCCTGCCGCGCGGCATCACCAAGGAACCGCTGGGCCTGGCGGTCCGCCACGGCGACCACCAGTTCGCCGACATCGTGCGCTGGTCTCTCTACGCGATGATCGAGGCCGAGGAATACGGCATCAGCTCCCGCAACGTCGACGAGGCGCTGAAGAGCGAGAATCCCACCCTGAAACGCATCCTTGGCGTCACGCCGGGCATGGGCAAGGCGCTCGGGGTCAACGAGAAGTGGGCCTACAACATCGTCAAGCAGGTCGGGAACTACGGCGAAAGCTTCGATCGGAACCTCGGGCCCAACACGGTGCTCAAGATTCCGCGTGGCCTCAACAGCCCCTGGCGCGACGGCGGCATGCTGTACGCCCCGCCGATCCGCTGACCCCTCCCGGGATTTGGCCTGCGGCTTGCAAGCCTCCGGAAGAAGGCGGCATTCTGGGACCAACAACAAACGGGAGGTGAAATGCGCAACAGGATCGTGGCAGTGGCGGCTGGTCTGGCCGCAGCATTCCTCGGGTTCGCCGGAACGGCTCATGCGGGCAAGGATCTCGACGCCGTCAAATCCCGCGGAACCCTGAATTGCGGTGTCGGCATCGGTACCGCGGGCTTCATGCTGGCCGACAGCCAGGGCAAGTGGAAGGGCCTGTCGGTCGACGTCTGCCGCGCCGTCTCGGCGGCAATCTTCGGCGATGCCGAGAAAGTCAGGTACGTCCCCCTCACCTCCCAGCAGCGCTTCACCGCCGTCCAGTCGAGCGAAGTCGACATCGTGATGGGCAACGCGACCTACACGCTGACCCGTGACACCGCGCTCGGTCTCGATTTCACCGGCGTCTACTACTATGACGGCCAGGGCTTCCTGGTGCCGAAGAAGCTCGGCGTGAAGAATGCCAAGGAGCTGAACGGCGCCACGGTCTGCGTGGCTCCCGGAACCACGACCGAACTCAACCTCGCCGACTACTTCCGCGCCAACAAGATGACCTTCAAGCCGGTCGTCATCGAGAAGGTCGACGAGATCCGCTCGGCCTTCTTCTCCGGCCGCTGCGACGTCTATACGACCGATGCGTCGAGCCTGGCCGCGACACGCGCGGCCAACGTGCCGCCGCCGCAAACCTTCGACGACTACATGATCCTCCCGGACATCATCTCGAAGGAGCCGCTGGGACCGGTCGTGCGCCACGGCGACAATCAATTTGCCGACATCGTGCGCTGGGCGCTCTACGCCATGATCGAGGCCGAGGAATACGGCATTACCTCGAAGAACGTCGACGAGATGCTGAAGAGCGATAATCCCGCCATCAAGCGCATCCTCGGCGTCACGCCGGGCATGGGCAAGGCGCTCGGGGTCGACGAGAAGTGGGTCTACAACATCGTCAAGCAGGTCGGGAACTACGGCGAGAGCTTCGATCGAAACGTCGGCATGGGCTCGCCCCTCAAGATCCCGCGCGGCCAGAACGCGCTGTGGACCCAGGGGGGACTTCAGTACGCACCGCCGATTCGTTGACGCAGAAAGTTGGGCACAGACGGGGTGGGATTTGCCCGGTTGCACCGGGGCAATTCCCACCTACACTGAGGGCAATATCGGGCAATCAAGGCCCGCGCGGAAAAACCGCATCGGGCAGGGGGAATAGCGTATGGCAGTCGAGTCTCTCGGCTCTGTGCCACGGGTGAAGGTGGCTCCGTGGAACGATCCGGTCATTCGCGGCTGGGTGTTCCAGATCGTGGTGGTCGGTCTCGTCGGGTTCCTCGCCTGGTATCTGGTCAGCAACACGATCGAGAACCTGCAGCGCCAGAAGATCGCAAGCGGCTTCCATTATCTGGAGCGGGAAGCGGGCTTCGAGATCGGCGACACGATGATCGAGTATTCGCCGGCCAGCACCTACGCCCGCGCGATCTGGGTCGGCATCCTCAATACGCTGCGCGTCGCCGTCCTCGGCATCCTTCTCAGCACCCTGCTGGGCACAATGATCGGCGTCGGCCGGCTGTCGCCCAACTGGCTGCTCAGCCGGATCTGCAGCTGGTACGTCGAGGCCTTCCGGAACGTGCCGCTCCTGCTGTGGCTCTTCCTCTTCTACAAGCTGATCAGCGAGGCCTTTCCAGGCCCTCGTCAGGCAATTTCCCTGCTCTGGAACAGCGTCTTCCTCAGCAATCGCGGCGTCTATTTCCCCGTACCGATGGCGGACCCCATCCATAAGTGGATGGGATTGGCGTTCCTGATCGCAATCGCAGGCACCTGGATGCTCGCCCGCTGGGGAAAGAAGCGCCAGGAAACCACCGGGCAGCCATTCCCCATCATCTCCGCGGGCCTTGGCATCTTGATCGGTCTGCCGGCCCTCGTCTGGCTGGCCGGCGGCGCACCGCACCATATGAGCTGGCCGGAGCTGAAGGGCTTCAATTTCGCCGGCGGCACCGTCATCCAGCCCGAGTTCACCGCGCTGCTGGTCGGCCTCGTGCTCTACACCTCGGCCTTCGTGGCCGAGATCGTCCGCTCCGGCATCCTGGCCCTGCACAAGGGCCAGAGCGAAGCGGCGGCGGCGCTCGGCCTGTCGCGTGGCCAGTCGATGCGGCTGGTGCTTCTTCCGCAGGCGCTGCGCGTCATCGTCCCGCCGATGACCAGCCAGTATCTCAACATCACCAAGAACAGCTCGCTGGCCATCGCGATCGGCTATCCCGACCTCGTCGCCTCGATCAACGTCACGATCAACCAGACCGGCCAGGCGATCGAGAACATCCTGATCATCATGGCCGCCTACCTGTCGGTCAGCCTGTCGATCTCGGCGTTCATGAACTGGTACAACAAACGCATCGCCCTGAGGGAGCGCTGAGCATGACCGACGCCATGCCTGCCGGCGAGCGCAAGCCCCTCGCCCCTCCCGTCGACGAAACCGGCATCATCGGGTGGGGTCGCAAGAACCTGTTCTCCAGCTGGGGCAACGGCATCACCACGATCGTGCTGATCGTGGGCGTCGTCTGGATCCTGAACTGGTTCCTCGAATGGGCGCTGTTCACCGCCAACTTCACGGCCTCGACCGGCAGCGAATGTCGCGGCGGCGGCGCCTGCTGGGCGCTCATCCGCGAGAAGTTCCGCTACATCTTCTTCGGCTCCTTCCCCTACGAGCAACACTGGCGGCCGCTGTTCGCCGTCATCACCATGCTGGCCATGCTGGTGCTCAGCGCCGACCGGCGCATGTGGAACTGGCGCCTTATCGTGATCTGGGGGGTCGGCTCGTTCGTCACCTTCCTGCTGATGTTCGGCCAGATCCACATCCCGCTCAGCCTCATCCTGTTCGTCGCCCTGGTCGGCGGCGGCATCGGCCTCGCGCTGCGCAGCGCGCTGGCGACGCCGTCGGAGCGGATGGCCTACTACGCGCTGATCGGCATCGGTGCCGTGGGCCTGGTCCTGCGCATCCTGGGCATACTGCCCAAGTGGAGCATCGCGATCGCGCCGCTCAGCTACGTCGAGACCAGCCTGTGGGGCGGCCTGCCGGTGACGCTGATCCTGGCCACCTACGGCCTCGCATTCGCGTTCCCCTACGGCATCCTGCTGGCTCTGGGTCGACGCTCGAACCTGCCCCTCATCAAGGGTCTCTGCGTGGGCTTCATCGAGTTGATCCGCGGCGTGCCGCTGATCAGCCTGCTGATCATGGCCTCGGTGATGCTGCCGCTGTTCCTGCCCTCGGGCACCACCATCGACAAGTTCCTGCGCGCCCAGGTCGCCGTCATCCTGTTCGCCGGCGCCTACATCGCCGAGGTGATCCGCGGCGGCCTCCAGTCGCTGCCCAAGGGCCAGTTCGAGGCCGCCGATGCGATGGGGCTCAACTATGCGCAGAAGACGCTGCTGATCATCCTGCCGCAGGCGCTGCGGGTGGTGATCCCGCCGCTCATCAACACCTTCATCGGCTTCTTCAAGGACACGTCGCTGGTGCTGATCATCGGCATCTTCGACTTCCTGAACACCGCCAACCAGGCGCTGGTCGATCCAAACTGGGCGGGCTTCCCGGGTGAGGTCTACCTGTTCGCCGCCTTCGTCTACTTCATCTTCTGTTATTCGATGTCGCGGTACAGCAAGTACCTCGAGGTCGAACTCAACAAGGGTACGCGGCGCTAGGCGCCGCGAGGGAGCAAACCATGGCCGCAACCGCCCGCGATCTCTCGAAGGTCGAATCGGTAATCCAGCTCAAGGGCGTCAACAAGTGGTTCGGACAGTTCCACGTGTTGACCGACATCAACCTCGACGTGAAGGAAGGCGAGAAGATCGTCATCTGCGGACCGTCGGGTTCCGGCAAGTCGACGCTGATCCGCTGCATCAACCGGCTGGAGGAGCATCAGCGGGGTGACATCGTCGTGCACGGGGTCACCCTGTCCAACGACGTGAAGAACATCGACGCCATCCGCCGCGAAGTCGGCATGGTGTTCCAGTCGTTCAACCTCTTCCCGCACCTCACCATCCTCGACAACCTCACCCTGGCGCCGATCTGGGTGAAGAAGATGCCGAAGAAGGAGGCCGAGGAGATCGCGATGAGCCTGCTGACCCGGGTACGCATCCCGGAGCAGGCGCTGAAGTATCCCGGCCAGCTCTCGGGCGGCCAGCAGCAGCGCGTGGCGATCGCCCGGGCGCTCTGCATGCGGCCCAAGATCATGCTGTTCGACGAGCCGACCTCGGCCCTCGACCCCGAGATGGTGAAGGAAGTGCTCGACGTCATGATCGAACTGGCGCGCGAGGGCATGACCATGCTCTGCGTCACCCACGAGATGGGCTTCGCCCGGGCGGTGGCCGACCGGGTGATCTTCATGGACCGCGGCGAGATCGTGGAGCAGAACGAGCCGGAAGAGTTCTTCGCCAATCCGAAGAACGACCGGACCAAGCTCTTCCTCGGCCAGATCCTCCACAACCACTGAAGACGCCGCGGAGCCGCCTTGGCTCCGCCCCGATCTCCGCCTAGAAGGCCGGGCATGAGGATACTCGTTACCGGCGGCGCGGGCTTCATCGGCTCGGCGGTCGTACGCCACATCATCCGCGACACCGACTGGACCGTCGCCAACGTCGACAAGCTCACCTACGCCGGCAATCTCGAATCGCTGGGCGAGGCGCGCACCAGCAACCGCCACCGCCACTTCAAGGTCGACATCTGCGATCGCGGCGCGATCGATGCGGTCCTCGCGGAAGTCCAGCCGGAGGCCGTCCTGCACCTGGCCGCCGAAAGCCATGTCGACCGGTCGATCGACGGCGCCGCCCCTTTCATCGAGACCAATGTCGGCGGCACCTACACCCTGCTCGAGGCCGTCCTCGCCTACTGGCGCACGCTCGACGAGGGCGCGCGGGCGCGTTTCCGGTTCCAGCACATCTCGACCGACGAGGTCTTCGGCTCGCTGGGCGCGACCGGACGCTTCACCGAGACGACGCCCTACGCCCCCAACTCGCCCTACTCCGCCAGCAAGGCCGCTTCCGATCATCTCGTCCGCGCCTGGCATCACACTTACGGATTGCCGACCCTCGCCACGAACTGCTCCAACAACTACGGCCCCTATCATTTCCCCGAGAAGCTGATCCCGCTCGTCATCATCCGCGCGCTGCGAGGAGAGAGCCTGCCGGTTTACGGCAAGGGCGAGAACGTGCGGGACTGGCTGCATGTCGAGGACCATGCCGAGGCGCTCACCCTGGTGCTTCGCAAGGGGCGCCCGGGCGAGACCTA
>JAKFVZ010000664.1 GCA_021732965.1 Reyranella sp. | reverse complement strand
GGCCGATAGGACGGGTGCCTGGGGGAGTAATGGTCGTGTTTCGTACCCTGGGCTGGCTGCTGCTGGCCCTGGCTGTCGCAGTGGTCGTGCACGACCTGCTCACCTGGTGGTCCGAGGGCAGCTACCCTTTTTCGACCTTCTGGAGCCTGTGGTCGCACCTCGACCCGTCTTCTCTCGGCAACACCCAGACATCGGCGCGGCGCCACCTGTCGGGCATCCTGTGGACCTGGATGATGCGCCCGCTGCTCACCGTGCCGGCGGTGCCGGCCTTCCTCGTGCTGGGTTTCGCCCTGGTCTGGATCGGCCGCCGCGACAGCGGCCGTCCGGAGGCGGGCTTCCTGATGGGCTCGCGCCCGCGCCGGCGCCGGGGCGGGCTCTCCTGATTGCGGCCTGATCCCGGCCCGGCCTAGCGGTTGTCCATCTTGAGGGCGGCGATGAAGGCGGACTGCGGAATCTCGACCTCGCCGATCTGCCGCATGCGCTTCTTGCCCTTCTTCTGCTTCTCCAGGAGCTTCTTCTTGCGGCTGATGTCGCCGCCGTAGCACTTGGCCAGCACGTCCTTGCGCATCGGGCTGATCGTCTCGCGCGCAATCACGCGGCCGCCGATCGCGGCCTGGATGGCGATCTTGAAGAGCTGGCGCGGGATCAGGTCCTTCAGCCGCTCGCAGAGCTGGCGGCCGCGGCTCTCGGCGGCGTTCTTGTGCACGATCATCGACAGCGCATCGACCGGCTCGGCGTTTACCAGGATGGCGAGCTTCACCAGCTCGCTCTCCTCGTAGCCGTCCATCTCGTAGTCGAAGCTGGCATAGCCGCGCGTCATCGACTTCAGGCGGTCGTAGAAGTCGAACACGACCTCGTTCAGCGGCAGACGATAGACCGCCATGGCGCGCGTGCCGGCATAGGTGAGCTCGATCTGCTGGCCACGGCGCTCCTGGCAGAGCGTCAGCACGGAGCCGAGATGCTCGTCCGGCGTGATGATCGTGGCCTTGATCCACGGCTCCTGCATCGTCTCGATCTTCATCGGATCGGGATAGTCGGCGGGATTGTGCAGTTCCATCGACGTGCCGTCGACCATCGCGACCTTGTAGACGACCGAAGGGGCCGTCGTGACGAGGTCGAGATTGAATTCGCGTTCCAGCCGCTCCTGCACGATTTCCAGATGCAGGAGGCCCAGGAAGCCGCAGCGGAAGCCGAAGCCAAGGGCGGCGCTGGTCTCGGCCTCGAAGTGGAACGAGGAGTCGTTGAGGCGCAGCTTGGCCAGCGATTCGCGCAGCGTTTCGAACTCGGCGGCGTCGGCCGGAAACAGGCCGCAGAACACCACCGGCACGCTGGGCTTGAAGCCCGATAGCATCTCCGAGGCGGGCTTGCGGTCGTCGGTGATCGTGTCGCCGACCTTGCAGTCGGCGATGGTCTTGATGCCGGCGATGATGAAGCCGATCTCACCCGGACCGAGCTCGGCGACATCGGTCGCCTTGGGCGCGAAGATGCCGACTTTGTCGAGGTCGTAGGCCGCGGCCGCCGCCATCATGCGGATCTTCATGCCCTTGCGCAGGACGCCGTCCTGCACGCGCACCAGCGTCACGACGCCGAGGTACGGGTCGTACCAGCTGTCGACCAGCAGGGCCTTCAGCGGCGCGTCGCGCTCGCCCTTGGGCGCCGGCAGGCGCTTGACCATCGCCTCCAGCAGGTCGTCGATGCCGAGGCCGGTCTTGGCCGAGACCTTCACCGCCTCCGACGTGTCGATGCCGACCACGTCCTCGATCTCGCGGCAGACCCGGTCGGCGTCGGCCGACGGCAGGTCGATCTTGTTGAGGACCGGGATGATCTCGTGGTTGGCGTCGATCGCGTGATAGGCGTTGGCCAGCGTCTGCGCCTCGACGCCCTGGCTGGCGTCGACCACCAGCAGAGAGCCCTCGCAGGCCGCCAGCGAGCGGCTCACCTCGTAGGCGAAGTCGACATGGCCCGGCGTGTCCATCAGGTTCAGCACGTAGGTCTTGCCGTCCTGCGCCTTGTAGTTGAGGCGCACGGTCTGGGCCTTGATGGTGATGCCGCGCTCGCGCTCGATGTCCATCGAGTCGAGCATCTGGTCGTGGAACTCGCGCTCCGTCACCGCCCCGCAGGCCAGCAGCAGCCGGTCGGCCAGCGTGCTCTTGCCGTGGTCGATGTGAGCGATGATCGAGAAATTGCGGATCAGCGACAGGTCGGTCATTTCACTTCGAGCCCAACTCAGCTTTCATTGTCATCCTGAGCGTAGCGAAGGATCTCACGCCAGCCCCGAAGTTTGGCCGTGGGGCTGGCGCCAGGTCCTTCGCTACGCTCAGGACGACAGAAGTTTCTATCCACGCAGCACGGCGCCCGTGACCTTGGTCACCTGCGCCACGATCTTGTTGCACACCGCCTCGATCTCGGCGTCGGTCAGTGTCCGTTCCATCGGCTGCAACGTCACCGCGATGGCCAGCGACTTCTGGCCCTCGGGCACGCCCTTGCCGGCATAGACGTCGAACACGCGCGCCGCCGTGATCAGCGCCTTGTCGGCGTTGCGCGCGGCGCGGACCAGTTTGTCGGCCTCGACGGCGGCATCGACCAGGAAGGCGAAGTCGCGCTCGACCGGCTGGAACGGCGAGAGGACCAGCTTCGGCCGCGCCTTGGTGGCCTTTGCCTTGGGCAGCGGCGGCGCGTCGAGGAACACCTCGAAGGCGGTGACCGGTCCCTTGAGGTCGGCTTCGGCGACAATCTCGGGATGCAGCTCGCCGAAGTAAGCCATCACGCGGTCGCCGAGCTTCAGCGCGCCGGAGCGGCCGGGGTGATACCAGTCCGGCGCCGAGCCGCCATAGGCGGCGATCGTGTCGGGCGCGCCGATGGCTGCCAGCACCGCCAGCGCATCGGCCTTGGCGTCGAAAGCATCGACGGTACGCGCCGGGCCCGCCCAGTTGCGCGGCACCGCGCTGTGATGGCGGATACCGGAGGCGACCATGCGCTGGCCCTGCGGCGTCGCATCCTTGTACTGCGGGCCGACCTCGAACAGCGCCGGGTCGGCGAGGCCGCGCGCCTCGTTGCGCGACGCCGCATCGATCAGGTTCGGCAGGATCGAGGGCCGCATCGTGTCGAGCGTGGCGTCGATCGAGTTCAGGAGCTGCAGGTCGGGCTGGCCGCCGCCGAAGCGCTCGGCCTTGCGGCGCGGCAGGAAGGACCAGGTGACGGCCTCGTTCAGCCCGCGCGCGGCGAGCGCCCGGCGGGCCTGCGGCACGCGGCGCTGCATCGCATCGCGCACCGGCTTCGACGTCGTCGACAGGCGCGGCAGCGAGGTGGTGGGAATGCGGTCGAAGCCGAAGACGCGCGTGACTTCCTCGACAAGGTCCGCCTCGCCGACGATGTCGGGACGCCACGACGGCACGTCGGCGGTCCACGGGCCGCTGCCGTTCACCTCGAAGCCCAGCTTCTTCAGGATCGAGGCGGTGTCGGCGTCGGGCACGTCGATGCCGGTCAGGGTCTTCACGCGATCGGCGCGCAGGTCGTAGCTGCGCTGCCATGCCGGCATCACGCCGCTGGACACGATCTCGCTGCACTCGCCGCCGCAGAGTTCGAGGATGAGGCGCGTCGCCACCTCGGCGCCCCACCAGCAGGATTGCGGATCGATGCCGCGCTCGTTGCGGTAGCGCGCGTCGGACAGGATGCCGAGCTTGCGACCCGACGCGGCGATGCCGATCGGCTGGAAGTAGGCGGCCTCGAGGAATACCTCGGTGGTCTCGGGCTGAACGCCGGTTTCCTCGCCGCCCATGATGCCGCCGATGCCGTGCACGGCCTTCTCGTCGGCGATCACCGACACCGCGGGATCGAGCGTGTAGGTGCGGCCGTCGAGCGCCAGCGTCTGCTCGCCCTCGCGCGCCTGGCGCATGACCAGGTCGCCCGACAGCTTGGCGGCGTCATAGACGTGCAGCGGCCGGTTGAGGTCGAAGGTCACGAGGTTGGTAATGTCGACCAGGGTCGAGATCGGGCGCAGGCCGATCGCCTTCAGCCGGCGCTGCAGCCAGTCGGGCGAGGGGCCGTTCTTCACGCCGCGGAAATGGCGGCCGACCACGATGGGGCAGGGGCTGTCGGGCCTGGCCTCGTAGCCGTGCGTCCACTTCACCGGGCTCTGGTAGGTGCCCTTGATCGCGTCCGCCTTCACCGGCTTCAGCGTGCCGAGGCCAGAGGCGGCGAGGTCGCGCGCGATGCCGTGCACGCCCAGGCAATCGCCGCGGTTGGGCGTCACCTTGATCTCGATCACCGCATCGTCGAGACCCAGCGCCTGGGCGGCCGGCATGCCGGTCACGCTCTCGGCCGGCAGGTCGATGATGCCGCTATGGTCGTCGCCGAGCTGCAGCTCGCGCGAGGAGCACAGCATGCCGTTCGACTCCTCGCCGCGGATCTTGCCGACCTTGAGGTGCAGGTCGGTGCCGGGAATGTAGCTGCCCGGCGGGGCGAAGATGCCCTTCATGCCGGTGCGCGCGTTGGGCGCGCCGCAGACGACCTGGACGACGCCCGCGCCGGTGTCGACCTTGCAGACGCGCAGGCGGTCGGCGTTGGGATGCTGCACCGCCTCGACCACGTAGCCGACGACGAAGCCCTTAAGCGCCTCTGCCGGATCGGTGATGCCCTCGACCTCGAGGCCGAGCATGGTCAGCGCATCGCGTACCTCGGTGAGGGTCGCGGTGGTGTCGAGATGCTCCTTGAGCCAGGACAAGGTGAACTTCATCGCACGGCCTCCAGAGCCGAGAAGCCGTAGTGGCGCAGCCAGCGCAGGTCGGCGTCGAAGAAGGCGCGCAGGTCGGGGATGCCGTACTTCAGCATGGCGATGCGATCGATGCCCATGCCGAAGGCGAAGCCCTGGTAGATCGCGGGATCGAGGCCGCAATTGGCGATGACGTTGGGATGGACCATGCCCGAGCCCAGGATTTCCAGCCACGAATCGCCGGCGCCGATCTTCAGTTCACCGTCCTTCCACGAGCAGCCGATATCGACCTCGGCCGACGGTTCGGTGAACGGGAAGTAGGACGGGCGGAAGCGCAGCGGCAGGTCGTCGACCTCGAAGAAGGCGCGGCAGAAATCGACCAGGCAGCCCTTGAGATGGCCCATGTGTGTCGTGCGGTCGATCACCAGGCCCTCGACCTGGTGGAACATCGGCGTGTGCGTGGCGTCGCTGTCGATGCGGAAGGTGCGGCCGGGCACGATGATGCGCAGCGAGCCGCCGTCGGCCAGCCGCTTCTGCGCGTCCTTGTTCAGCATCGTCCGCGCCTGCACCGGCGAGGTGTGCGTGCGCAGCACCATCGGCGTGCCGTCGGCGCGCGGCGGCAGGTAGAACGTGTCCTGCATCTGGCGCGCGGGATGATCCGGCGGGATGTTGAGGGCGGTGAAGTTGTGCCAGTCGTCCTCGATGTCCGGACCGTCGGCCCAGGTGAAGCCCATCTCGCCGAAGATGGCGCCGACCTCGTCCATCACCTGGCCGATCGGATGCAGGGAGCCTTCCGCGACGGGACGGACGGGCAGGGTGACGTCGATTTTCTCGGCCGCGAGCCGGGCTTCGAGCGCGGAGGCGCTGAGCGAGCCCTTGCGCGCGTCGAGCGCGGCCTCGATCTCGCCCTTGAGCTGGTTCACGCGGGCGCCGAATTCCTTGCGCTGCTCGGGCGCGAGCCCGCCCAGCGTCTTCATCAGGCCGGTGACGCTGCCCTTCTTGCCGAGCACGGCCACGCGGGCGGCCTCCAGCGCGCCGAGATCGGCGGCGGCCTGCACGGCGTCGAGCGCCTCGCTGCGAATCGTCGAAAGATCGTCCATCTTTCCCACTCTCGAAACCGAACACGAAAAAAGGGAGCCTGTGGTCCAGGCTCCCTCTTTGCGATCTCTGCCAGCCGCGCGTTACGCGCGGAAGACGTTACTTGAGGGCGGCCTGGGCCTGATCGACCAAAGCCTTGAACGCCGCAGGCTCACGCGTGGCGAGATCGGCCATGACCTTGCGGTCCATCTCGATCCCGGCCTTGATGATGCCGTTCATGAACTGCGAATAGGTCATGCCATGCTCGCGGGTCGCAGCGTTGATGCGCTGGATCCAGAGGCCACGGAACGCGCGCTTCTTGTTGCGGCGGTCGCGGTAGGCATACTGAAGGCCCTTTTCGACCTTCTCGATGCCGACGCGGAACGCCGCCTTGGCGCGGCCGCGATAGCCCTTGGCGAGCTTGAGAACCTTCTTGTGACGAGCGTGTGCAGCCACGCCCCGCTTTACGCGTGCCATGGTCTACCTCTCGTACGGGAAGAAGTTGCGCTTGAGGATGCGGGTATCCGGCTCGGACACGATGGCCATGCCGGTCGCCTGACGGAGGAAGCGGTTGCCCCGCTTGCTCATGCCGTGGCGCTTGCCCACGACCCCATGCTTTGCCTTGCCGGACGCGGTGAAGCGGAAACGCTTCTTGGCCGCGCTCTTGGTCTTCATCTTGGGCATTTTTGTTCCTTTTCAAAGGGTTAGCGCTTTCGCGCCGGCCCCGGCCTCCTGCGTGAACAGAGGGCCGGAAAGTCCTTACGAAGCAGCCGAGGCAATGCCCTTATTGGCCAAGCCGCTTGAAGGAACGGGGCTTATACAGAGACGGCCCGGTCCGTGCAAGCACGCCGGGATCGGGCAGAATGCCCATTTGACGGGGGATTTTCGCATGAAACTGGCAGGCAAGGTGGCCTTGGTGACGGGCGCCCAGCAGGGCATCGGGGCGGCCATCGCCCGGGCGCTGGCGGGCGAGGGCGCGAACGTGGCGGTGAGCTGGCTCGACGACCGTCCGGCGGCCGAGGCGGTGGCGCGGGACATCGCCCAGGTCGGCCGGCAGGCCTATCTCCTCAAGGCCGACGTCTCGAAGGTACCCGAGATCGAGGCGATGGTCGCTGAAGCCGTGAAGGTGCTGGGGCCGCCCGACATCCTGGTGAACAATGCCGGCGTCTATCCGCGCGTGCCGTTGCTCGAGATGCGCGAAAGCGACTGGGATTACCTGATGGACATCAACCTGAAGGCCGGCTGCTTCGCCACCATCGCCGTCGCCCGGGCGCTGATCGCCGCCGGCCGGAAGGGCGGCTCGATCATCAACCTGTCGTCCCAGTCGGTGCGCGGCGCGGTGCGGGGTGTGCATTACAGCGCCAGCAAGGGTGGCATCGTCTCGATGACGCGGGCGATGGCGCTCGAACTGGCGCCGCACGACATCCGCGTCAACGCCATCGCGCCCGGCACCACCGACACCGCCCAGCCTCGCTACGGCAACACCGACGCCGAACTGGTCGAGATGGCGCGCGCCAACATCCCGCTGGGCGGCAAGCTGCTGACGCCCGAGCAGATCGCGCGCACGGCGGTCTTCCTGGCCTCGGACGATTCCGATGCCACCACGGGACAGGTGCTGCACGTGAACGGCGGGGCGTACATGCCCTGAGCCGCAACTTCGGCGGGGTGGGAGCGTTGTCGGGGCGGCGAAAGCTGAAACCGCCGGAGACCGACGCGCGATGAAGACTCTGCGGTTCATTTTCCTGGCCTTGCTGGCGGCGTCGTCCGCGCAGGCGCAAAGTCCCTCGCAGGTCCAATCCCTGGCGCCTCTGCCGGCAAACCCCTCGGCGATCCGGCTCGACCCGCCTCTCGCGCCGCCGGCCAACGCGGTCGCGGCGGCGACGCCGCTCACCGGCCTCTCCAGTTCGGAGAAGGTCCGCGAAAACCCGGGCGTGCAGTATCTGTTGATGAAGACCGTGGTCGCCCGGTCGATCGGCGTGCTGAAGACGCGTGCCCTGCCGGTCGAGGCGGGCGGATACAATCTCCTGAAATACTGCTGGACGCCCTACAACGTGCTGGGCGAATGGGGCGAGAGTTCGGGCCAGACCGGCGAGATGGCGGTGCGGGCGCTGGAGACCCTGTCCTGGGCGCGCGACCTTGCGCGGGCGGGCTATCCCGAAACGCCGGTCGCCGAGGCGATCGGGCGCTACGAGGCGGCACTGATCGCCGCGACATTTGCCGATGCCGCGAGGACGCGGGCGCTCGACGCGCTGAGGGTCGAACTCGAGGCCTTGCAGATGAGAACGCCGGGCACTTCGGAAATCGTGGCGCGCGCGCGCTGCAACCAGCAGCCCTCGTCCTTCGCCCTGAACGTCGCGACTGCGCCGGAGGGCGTCCGGCCACGATTCATCCCCTACGTGCTGCACCAGTTCTGTCTGGCGCAGCAGCTCGATCCCGCCGATGCGGTGCGGTGCGACTACTGGAAATCCGCGAAGGCCGAGGCGCCGATGTCGTTCGCGGGCGAGACGGTCTACAGCGTGACCTGGCCGGACAATGTCGTGACCGCGGGGCGCTTCAATCCGGACGAGCAGCGCAGCACGGGAACGGTGACGCTACGGCAGCGGCCCCAGAAGAAGTAGGGGCCGCCCGCTCGCCACGTACACGGCTGGCGTCGCGTCTGGCGTCACTTGGGCGCCAGCACCATGATCATCTGCCGGCCTTCCATGCGCGGCATCGACTCGATCTTGGTTTGCTCGTCCATCTCGCTGCGCACGCGGTTCAACACCTCCATGCCGAGGTTGGCGTGAACCATCTCGCGGCCGCGGAAGCGCAGGGTGACCTTGACCTTGTCGCCTTCCTCGATGAACCGCTTCATCGCGCGCATCTTCACTTCGTAATCGTGGTCGTCGATGTTCGGGCGCATCTTGATCTCTTTGACCTCGATGACCTTCTGGTGCTTACGCGCCTCGTGCGCCTTCTTCTGCGCCTCGTAC
>JAKFVZ010000641.1 GCA_021732965.1 Reyranella sp. | reverse complement strand
CCTTGCCAAGGACTTCGAGGCCACCATCGAAAGCGCAGCCGCCTGGCTAATCCTCGCAAGCATTCGCCTGCTCTTCAGACGTCTCGCAACACCTTGAACTCAATCGATTCTTTTCGAGTCGGACTCTCAGGATGAGGTCGTGCGGTTGCGCGGCGAAATGAGACGGAAAGGCTCTTAAAGCCGCTTCAGCTCGCTCGACGCGGCCCAGTTGAATTCGGAGGTGGTCGGGCAGCGCGCCTGCGCGAGCTGGAACTGTTCGCGAGCCCGCTGCTTCTCGCCCCGCCGCAGCGCCTCCACGCCCATGAAGAAGGCGGCCGGGCACTTGCCGTTGGTGCGCTTGGCGGCGTCGTCGGTTTCGGCCGCCACCTCGAGTTCGCCGGCCGTGCCCTTGCCGATCAGGTAGCGGATGATCGGGCCCGGCCACTCGTTGAGGCTTTCCGCGCCGACCTCCCGCGCGAGCGCCGTGCGCGCGTCGCGCCTGGCGCCGACCTGCGCCACATAGCGCCACAGGAGCGGCGCCTGCTTCGACTTGAAATTGGGGCGATCCGCCAGGGTCGCGCCGAAATCCTCGATGGCCTGCGGAAAGTTGCCGAGATTCAGGTTGGCGAGGCCTCGATAATACAGGGCCGAGCGACGCTCGACGGGAGTCTGGGCGGCCGCCAGGGCCGTGTCGAGCAGGCCGAGGGCGCGCGAGAAGTCGGCGATCTGCATGTAGACCTGCGCCTGCGCCATCATCAGCGAGGGATCGCCGGGCTTTCGCTGGAGGGCACTGTCGAGGGTGCGCAAGGCGGCTGCCCGGTCCCCGCTTCCGGCCAGGCCGGGCATCGTGCTGGACAAAACGAGCTGCCAGTTGCCGGGCAGGACCTTGCCCATCTCGGCGATGTCCTTCTGGCTTTCCGCCTCGCGCCCCAGCCGGCTGAGCTGGAAAGCCCGGATGCTGAGATAGATCGAGCGGTCGAAGGCGGAGAGCTGGGAGGCGGAGAGGATCTTGTTCAGGGAATCGAGCGAATTGCCGCCCGCCGCGCCCGTCGCGCCGGGCGCGGATGGGGCGAGCGGCGTGCCGGACGAAAAATCGCGCGCCGAGGGGTCCCACGCTTCAGTCGCATTGCGCTGTGCGGATGCCTCGCCCGAGAGGGCGAGCAGGGCCGAAAAAACCCCAACTGCCTGAACCATTCGACGTCGCATGCCGGCAATCTGGCACAATGGCCCTAAAGCCGCATCCCCGATTGCCTGTAAGGGTCCCTGCCCCTATTTTGCCCCACATCCGGATAGAACCGACCCTTCAGGAGTAAAGATATGGCCGCCGCCCATCCCAACAGCTTCAAAGCCCGCAAGACGCTGAAGGTCGGGAGCCGCAGCTACACCTACTTCAGCCTGAAGGCGGTCGAAAAGGAAGTCGGCGACCTCTCCCGCCTGCCCTTCTCGCTGCGCGTCCTGATGGAAAACCTGCTGCGGCACGAGGACGGCACCACGGTCAAGAAGACCGACATCGCGGCCTTTGGCGAATGGATCAAGAATGGCGGCCGCTCCGCCAAGGAGATCAATTTCCGCCCCGCCCGCGTCCTGATGCAGGACTTCACCGGCGTCCCCGCCGTGGTCGATCTCGCCGCCATGCGCGACGCGATGGGCAAGCTGGGCGGCGATCCCAAGAAGATCAACCCGCTGGTCCCGGTCGACCTCGTGATCGACCATTCGGTGATCGTCGACAATTTCGGCAATTCGAGCGCCTTCGGCGCCAACGTGAAGCTCGAGTACGAGCGCAACCTCGAGCGCTACCAGTTCCTGCGCTGGGGCTCGATGGCGTTCGACAATTTCCGCGTCGTGCCGCCGGGCACCGGCATCTGCCACCAGGTCAACCTGGAGTACCTGGCGCAGGTCGTCTGGACCAAGAAGGAAGGCAAGGAGACGATCGCCTATCCCGACACGCTGGTCGGCACCGATTCACACACCACGATGGTGAACGGCCTCGCGGTGCTGGGTTGGGGCGTCGGCGGCATCGAGGCCGAGGCCGCCATGCTCGGCCAGCCGCAGCCGATGGTCATCCCCGACGTGGTGGGCTTCAAGCTCACCGGCAAGCTGAAGGAAGGCGCGACCGCGACCGACCTGGTGCTCACCGTCACCCAGATGCTGCGCAAGAAGGGCGTGGTGAACAAGTTCGTCGAGTTCTACGGCGAGGGCCTCGAGGACCTGCCGCTGGCCAACCGCGCGACCATCGCCAACATGGCGCCCGAGTACGGCGCGACCTGCGGCTTCTTCCCGGTCGACGAGATCACCCTGGGCTTCCTCAAGACCACCAACCGCGGCCAGGCCGCCAAGCTGACCGAGGCCTATGCCAAGAAGCAGGGCCTGTGGCGCTCCAAGAAGTCGCCGGAGCCGGTGTTCACCGACACGCTGTCGCTCGACCTCGGCGACGTGGTGCCGAGCCTCGCCGGCCCGAAGCGCCCGCAGGATCGCGTGCCGCTCGCCGAAGCCGCCCACCAGTTCGTCGCGAACATGGAGAAGGAATTCGATCGCAAGGACGACGGCAAGCACATCAAGTGCGAGGGCACCGACTATGACCTCGGCCACGGCGACGTGGTGATCGCGGCTATCACATCCTGCACCAACACCTCGAACCCCTACGTCATGCTGGGCGCCGGCCTGATCGCGCGCAACGCGGTGAAGCTCGGCCTCAAGGTCAAGCCGTGGGTGAAGACCTCGCTGGCCCCGGGCTCGCAGGTCGTGACCGAATACTTCGAGGCCTCGGGCCTGCAGAAGGACCTGAACAAGATCGGCTTCAACCTGGTGGGCTACGGCTGCACGAGCTGCATCGGCAACTCCGGCCCGCTGCCCGATCCCGTCACCAAGGCGATCGGCGACGGCGACCTGGTCGTGAGCTCGGTGCTCTCCGGCAATCGCAACTTCGAGGGCCGCGTCAATCCGCTGACCCGCGCCAACTACCTCGCCTCGCCGATGCTGGTCGTGATCTACGCGCTGGCCGGCTCGATGAAGATCGACATCACCAAGGATCCGATCGGCACCGGCAAGGGCGGCAAGCCGGTCTACCTGAAGGACCTCTGGCCCTCGAACATGGAAGTCTCCAAGACCGTCGACAAGTTCGTCACGGCCAAGGCCTTCAAGAAGCGCTACGCCAACGTCTTCGAGGGCGACAAGTTCTGGCGCGGCATCAAGACCAAGCCCAGCCTGACCTATTCGTGGGACGACAAGTCGACCTACGTGCGCAACCCGCCCTACTTCGAGGGCATGGGCAAGACGCCGTCGGCGCTCAGCAACATCAAGGGCGCCCGTCCGCTCGGCCAGTTCGGCGACTCGATCACCACCGACCACATCTCGCCCGCCGGCTCGATCCGCAAGGACAGCCCCGCCGGCAAGTACCTGATGGAAGAAGGCGTCGAGGCCAAGGACTTCAACCAGTACGGCACGCGCCGCGGCAATCACGAGGTGATGATGCGCGGCACCTTCGCCAACATCCGCCTCAAGAACGAGATGGTCCCGGGCATCGAGGGCGGCTTCACGCACCACTTCACGACCGACCAGCCCGAGCCGATCTACGACGTGGCGATGCGCTACCGGAAGGAGCACACGCCGCAGGTCCTGATCGCCGGCAAGGAATACGGCACCGGCTCGTCGCGCGACTGGGCGGCCAAGGGCGTCAACCTGCTGGGCGTCAAGGCAGTGGTCTGCGAGACCTTCGAGCGCATCCATCGCTCGAACCTGGTCGGCATGGGCGTGCTGCCGCTGCAGTTCAAGGACGGCATGACGCGCAAGACGCTGAACCTGACCGGCCGCGAGACCTTCGACGTGAGCGGCATCGACGGCGAGCTGAAGCCCGGCATGGACGTGCCCCTGACCATCCATCGTCCCGACGGCGCGTCGGAGACGATCATGCTGACCTGCCGCATCGATACCGCGGAAGAGGTCGGTTACTTCAAGAACGGCGGCGTGCTGCACTACGTGCTGCGCAACCTGGCCCAAGCGGCCTGACGCCGGCGGATACGGGAACCATGGCGACGGGGCTTCCGGGCCATGCCGTCGCCATGGCCCGCAACAACATCTGGGCGAACCACCGGTTGCTCGGCGCCTGCAAGGCGCTGACGCCGGAAGAGTTCGCCGCCCCGCGCACGAGTTTCTTTCCCTCGCTGCGCGCCACGCTCAATCACATCCTCTGGGTCGACGTCTATTACATCGACGCGCTGCACCGCGATCCGACAGTGCTCAGCCGCTATCACGATCCGATCCCGGATTTCCCCGACGCCGCCTCCCTCTACGAGGCGCAGATCGCCAGCGACCGGCGGCTGCTCGCTTTCTGCGAGCGTCAGACCGAGGAGAGCCTGGCCGAGGGCCTGTCGCTGCCGCGGCCCAACCGCACGCCGCCACCCTCCAGCGTCATCTCGATCCTGGAGCATCTGTTCCAGCACCAGACGCACCATCGCGGCCAGGCGCATGCGATGCTGGCCGGTACCTCGGTGAAGCCGCCGCAGCTCGACGAGTTCTTCCTCGCGGGCGAGCAGCATCTGCGGCGCGACGAGCTGCTGGCGCTGGGGCTCGAGCCCTCCTGATGCGTCCGCGGTCTTCCTTTGCCGGCGCGGCCATCGAGGTGAGCGATCTCGCGCGCTCCGTCGCCTTCCATCGCCTGTGGCTGCCGATGCTGGGTTTCCATCGCGTCTGGACCGGCCCCGACCGGGTGATGTGGTCGCGCGGCTACGATCACTTCGTGATGCGCCAGGCCAAGGACGGCATTTCCTACGGGCCGGGCGCGCTGTGGCTCGCGGTCTCGGCCGAGAGCCGCGGCCAGGTCGACCAGGTGTTCGCAGAGCTGCGCGACGCCGGCGCGGAGATCATCCAGCCGCCGCAGGAACTCGATTATCTCGCGCCCGGCTACTACTCCGTGGGCTTCCGCGATCCCGACGGCGTGCCCATCGAGGTCATGCATCGCTGGGAGGACCTGCCCGAGGTCCCCGATGCCGAGCATGTGCGCGTGCCCGGCCATGGCGTCAGCCTGGGCGGCTACTTCTTCAAGCCTGTTGCCGGCCAGCCGCCCTATCCGGCGCTGATCCTGCTGCACGGCTTCGCGGGCCACGCCCACAACATGGTGGGGCTCGCGCGCGCCGCCGCGGCGAACGGCTATGCCGCACTCTCGCTGTCGCTACGCGGCTGGCTGGGTTCCGAGGGCGAGAACGACCAGGGCCTGCGCCAGCCGCTCGACGTGCTGGCGGCGATCGACTGGCTGGCCAAGCGACCGCTGGTCGACCGTGACCGCATCGCGCTGGTGGGCGCCTCGATGGGCGGACAGGTGGCGCTGCTCGCCGCCGCCCACAAGCCGCCGGTCCGCGCCGTCGCCGCCTTCTTCGCGCCGACCGATCTCGCGCGCTGGCGCGAGGCCAATCCCTACATGCGCGACTATCTCGACGACCTGTGCGGTCCGGAAGGACTGCCGGTGCGCTCGCCGATCCTGCGTGTGGCCCAGATCGATGCGCCTGTCCTTCTTCTGCACGGCGATCGCGACGAGAACGTGCCGGTCGAGCAGTCGCTTGCCATGGCCGAGGCGCTGCGCAATCACGGCAAGGACGCCGAGGCCGTCGTGATCCCCGGCGCCACGCACTATTTCACCGAACAACAGAACGCCGCCGCGCGGCGCACGCTGTTCGACTTCCTGCGTCGTCATCTCACCCGGAGCTAACCGTCCATGCGCGTGTCCGAAGCCGTCAACTCCCGCCGCTCCATGCGCGTCTTCAAGGCCGATCCGGTGGCCAAGGCCGACATCGAGTGGATCATCGAGAACGCCAACCGCTCGGCCTCGAACGGCAACCTGCAGCCGTGGAAGCTCTATGTGACCATGGGCGCGGCGCGGAAGCGGCTCTCCGCCGCCATCCTCAAGGCGATGGACGACGGCGATAACGGCCCCGGCGCGGAGTACAATGTCTATCCGCAGGAAATGACACCGGTGTATGACGCGCGCCGCAAGCTGGTCGGCAAGCAGCTTTACACCCTGCTCGGCGTGCCGCGCGGCGACGCGGCCGGCATGCTGAAGCAGTTTCGCAAGAACTACGAGTTCTTCGACGCGCCGGTCGGCATGATCCTCTGCGTCGAGAAGCGCATGGGCAACGGCCAGTGGATCGACTGTGGCATCTTCCTCGACCAGCTCATGCTGCTGGCGCGCGAGAAGGGCCTGCACACCTGCCCGCAGGCCGCCTTCAGCCGCTACCAGCATGTCGTGCGCCGCGAACTCGGGATTCCCGACGACCAGACGGTGATCTGCGGCCTCGCGCTGGGCCACGCCGATCCCGACGTGGTGCCCAACAGCCTGATCACCGACCGCGCGCCGATCGGGGACTTCACGACCTGGTTCAGCGAATGACGGCCTAAAGTCGAATTGCCGGGTCTGGCGACCGCACGCTAAAACACCGATAATTCAGGGCATAAAGCCGAAGCCGGAGGAAAAGATATGGCCGATGAGGTGATCGCCGTCAGCGCCGAATGGGCCAAGCGCGCCTATGTCGACGACGCCAAGTACAAGGCCATGTACGAGGCCTCGACCCGCGATCCCGCCAGGTTCTGGGAGGAACACGGCAAGCGGATCGACTGGATCAAGCCTTACAGCCCCTCGGCCGTGCGCGACGTCGATTACAACGGCGACGTCCGCATCCGCTGGTTCCACGACGGCGTGCTGAACGTCTCGGCCAACTGCATCGACCGTCACCTCAGCCATCGCGCCGACCAGACCGCGATCATCTGGGAAGGCGACGATCCGGCGAAATCGAAGAAGATCACCTATCGCGAGCTGCACGGCGAAGTCTGCCGGATGGCCAACGCGCTGAAGGAACTCGGCGTCAAGAAGGGTGACCGCGTCACCATCTACCTGCCGATGATCCCCGAGGCCGCCTACGCCATGCTGGCCTGCACGCGCATCGGCGCCATCCATTCCGTCGTGTTCGGCGGCTTCTCGCCCGACAGCCTCGCCAACCGGCTGGTCGACTGCGACAGCAACGTCGTGATCACCGCCGACGAAGGCCTGCGTGCCGGCAAGCACGTGCCGCTCAAGGCCAATTGCGACGAGGCACTCAAGAAGGCGCCCGGCGTGAAGAAGGTGCTGGTGGTCAAGCACACCGGCGGCAAGGTCGCCTGGGACGCCGGCCGCGACGTGTGGTGGCACGAGATCGCCGCCAAGGTACCGGCCGACTGCGCGCCGGAGCCCATGGGCGCCGAGGATCCGCTGTTCATCCTCTATACGTCGGGTTCGACCGGCAAGCCGAAGGGCGTGCTGCACACGACCGGCGGCTACATCGTCTTCGCGTCGATGACCCACCAGTACGTGTTCGATTATCACGACGGCGACATCTACTGGTGCACCGCCGACGTGGGCTGGGTGACCGGCCACAGCTACATCCTCTACGGACCGCTGGCCAACGGCGCCACGACCCTGATGTTCGAGGGCGTGCCCAACTATCCTGATTCCAGCCGCTTCTGGCAGGTGATCGACAAGCACCAGGTGAACATCTTCTACACCGCCCCCACTGCCATCCGCGCGCTGATGCGCGAGGGCGAGGCGCCGGTGAAGAAGACCTCACGCGCGAGCCTGCGCCTGCTGGGGTCGGTCGGCGAGCCGATCAATCCCGAGGCCTGGCTCTGGTACCATCGCGTGGTTGGCGACAGCCGATGCCCGATCGTCGACACCTGGTGGCAGACCGAGACCGGCGGCATCCTGATCACGCCGCTGCCCGGTGCCACGCCGCTGAAGCCCGGCTCGGCAACGCGGCCCTTCTTCGGCGTGCAGCCGGTGATGGTCGATGCCGAGGGCAAGGAGCTGCAAGGCGCCTGCACCGGCAATCTCTGCCTGGTCAATTCCTGGCCCGGCCAGATGCGCACGGTCTACGGCGACCACCAGCGCTTCATCGAAACCTACTTCAAGACCTATCCCGGCAAGTACTTCACCGGCGACGGCGCGCGCCGCGACGAGGACGGCTACTACTGGATCACCGGCAGGGTCGACGACGTGATCAACGTCTCGGGCCATCGCATCGGCACCGCCGAGGTCGAGAGCGCGCTGGTCGGCAATACCAAGGTGGCCGAGGCTGCCGTGGTCGGCTTCCCGCACGACATCAAGGGCCAGGGCATCTATGCCTACGTCACCCTGAAGGCCGGCGAGCATCCTTCCGAGGAGCTCCGCAAGGAACTCGTTGCCTGGGTGCGCAAGGAGATCGGCCCGATCGCCACGCCCGACGTCATCCAGTGGGCGCCCGGCCTGCCCAAGACCCGTTCGGGCAAGATCATGCGCCGCATTCTGCGCAAGATCGCCGAGAACGATTTCAGCAACCTGGGCGACACGTCCACGCTCGCCGACCCGATGGTGGTCGACGATCTCGTCAAGAACCGCGGCAAGTAAGGAATCCGATGGCCAACCCGACGATCACCCAGCTCGCCGCGGATCTGGCCGGCGGCCGCACGACCTCGCGCAAGCTCACCGAAGAGGCCCTCGCGCGCATCGCGGACCCCAAGGGTGAAGGCAGCCGTGCCTTCGTGAAGGTCTGGAAGGATCAGGCGCTGGCCGCCGCCGAGGCGAGCGACGGCTTGCGCAAGGCGGGGCTGGTGCCCTCAGCCCTCGCCGGCATTCCGGTTTCGATCAAGAACCTGTGCGACGTCGCGGGCGAGACGACGCTGTCGGGCTCGAAAGCGCTCGACGACGCCAAGCCGGCGACCGAAGACGCGCCGGTCGTGGCGCGCCTGCGGGCCGCGCAGCTCCTTGCCCTCGGCATCGACCATCACCG
>JAKFVZ010000426.1 GCA_021732965.1 Reyranella sp. | reverse complement strand
GGCAGACATGGAGCAGCGGTGTTTCCAGCGACGCCTCCGGTGCAACCACGTAGGGACCGGCATAGTGACGCGCCCGCGTCACGATCACCGAGGCGGCCTCGTAACGCTTGCCGTCGATCTCGACGGCATAGCGCACCGGCCGGTAGCGCCACGCCTCGACCAGCGAGCGCCACACATAGGCGCCTTTGCCCCAGCGGCGTTTCAACGGGACGGTGACGCCAGCCACGACCTTGGCGTCGAAGCCCGCGCCCGCCATCAGTGAGAAGCAGCGCGGCGCACCCGCTTCGCTGGCTCGCCCGGGATGCATCAACACCGTGCGGCCCGCCGTCATTGCCAGGGCCAGCGCCGGCGCGCTGTCACCCAGCCCGAGTTCGTGCGCCAGCACGTTGGCCGTGCCGAGCGGCACCAACGCGAGCGGCGGCGCGGTCGCGGCGCGCGCGGCGAGACCGTTCACCACTTCGTTGATCGTCCCGTCTCCGCCGGCCACGGCAACGACGCCGTAACGCGCTGCGTCGCAGACTTCGGCCAGGCGCCGCGCATCCCCTGCCGCCTGTGTCTCCACGACATCGACGGTCCAGCCTGTCGCGCGCACGCAACGCACCACGTCATCGACCAGACCGCGCCGTCGCCGGCCCGCGGTCGGATTGAGAATGAGAAGGACGGAATGCGTCACAGGGGCGAATGTCATCGAAACGTCACAACCGAGACACCTCCACGCAACGGCTCCCTTACACAATCCCATGCGTACCGTGCAATCGCGCACGACAGATTTTGTGTCGGTCGAGTTCTTTTCCACATGACCGTGCCTTCATGAACCACAACGAGCGAAGCGCGCAGCCCGCGCGCCACCGGGCGATCTTCCTGTCCGACATCCATCTCGGCACGCGCGGCTGCCAGGCCGACCTGTTGCTCGACTTCCTCAGGCACAATGAGAGCGAGCATCTCTACCTGGTGGGCGACATCGTCGACGGCTGGCGGCTGAAGCGCTGGTGGTACTGGCCGCAGAGCCATAACGACGTCGTGCAGAAGATCATGCGCAAGGCCCGCAAGGGCACCAACGTGGTCTACATCCCCGGCAACCACGACGAGGCCGCGCGGCAATACTGCCAGCTCACCTTCGGCGACGTGCGCGTGCAAGACGAGGCGATCCACGAGACGCCCGACGGCCGCAGGCTGCTGGTGATCCACGGCGACCAGTTCGACGGCATCGTGCGCTACGCCCGCTGGCTCGCCATCCTCGGCGACTGGGCCTATGCCGCCGCGCTGCGCCTCAACACCCTCTTCAACTGGGGGCGCCGCAAGCTCGGCCTGCCCTACTGGTCGCTCTCGGCCTTCCTGAAACACCGCGTGAAGAACGCCGTGCAATTCATCGCCGACTACGAGAAGGCAGTGGCGACCGAAGCCCGCCATCGCGGCGTCGACGGAGTCGTGTGCGGGCACATCCACCACGCCGAGATGCGCACCATCGACGGCATCCTCTACTGCAACGACGGCGACTGGGTCGAAAGCTGCACCGCGCTGGTCGAGGATTTCGACGGCCGCCTGCGGATCGTGCACTGGGCCGAGGAAGTGGCGCGCCGTTCGTCGCGCCTGCCGTTCGCGCCCGTCCAGCTCGCCGCGGAGTAGCCCCTTGCGCATTGCCATCGTGTCCGACGCCTGGCGGCCCCAGATCAACGGCGTCGTGCGCACGCTCGAGACGGTGGCCCGCATCCTCCGGGCGGAAGGCCACGAGGTCGAGGTCTTCGGGCCCGACCGCTTTCGCACCCTGCCCTGTCCGACCTATCCTGAGATCCGCCTCTCGCTGTTTCCGTCGGCGCGCCTCGGCCACATGCTGAAACTGTTCGCGCCCGATGCGATCCATCTCGTGACGGAAGGTCCGCTGGGCTGGGCCGCCCGCGCCTTCTGCATGCGCCGCGGAATTCCCTTCACCAGCGCCTATCACACGCGCTTCCCCGAGTATGTCCGGGCCCGCATCTTTGCGCCGCTGTCGTGGAGCTACGCCTTCGTGCGCCGCTTCCATGCACCGTCGGCGGCCGTGCTGGTCGTCTCGCCGGCGATCCGCGACGAACTCACGGCGCGCGGCTTCAGGAACCTGGTGCCCTGGTCGCGCGGCGTCGACATCGCGGCCTTCCGGCCCCAGCCGCGCGAACAGCTCGAGGAGCCCCGGCCGATCTGGCTCTATGCCGGCCGCGTTGCCATCGAGAAGAACATCAAGGCCTTCCTCGACCTCGATCTGCCGGGCAGCAAATGGGTGGTGGGTGGCGGCCCGCAGCTCAAGTCGTTGCAGAAGCGCTATCCAGGCGTCCACTTCTTCGGTTCGGTGGACACCGAGGAACTTTCGTATCGCTATTCGCAGGCCGATTGTTTCGTCTTTCCCAGCCTCACCGACACGTTCGGCCTGGTGATGGTCGAGGCACTGGCCTCGGGCGTGCCGGTCGCCGGTTATCCCGTACCGGGACCGCTCGACGTGATCACCGATCCGAAGGTGGGCGCCGTCGACCCCGATCTGCGCACAGCCTGCCTCGCCGCCGTGTCGCGCGATGCGGTGGATTGCCGCCGCCACGCCGAGACTTTCACCTGGGAGCGCTGTGCGCGGCAGTTCCTCGACACGCTGCAGCCCATCCCCCGCAGCCACTGGCAACCCCTGCGCCGCCGCGTCGTGCCCGACGCGGCCTCATCCTAGCCGCTTTTCCGCCGAGTCATTCGGGTTGCGGGCCCGCGCGCGGGAGGGTAATTGCGGCGTCCGCATCGCAAGGGCAGACCGGCATGGCTATCCAGTATTTCGCCAAGGTGACCGCTTCCGACCACGAGACGCTGCAGCGTATCGTGAAGCATTATCCGCTCAGCTCCTATGCCGACTGGCATCTGAAGGAGATGAGCCGCATGTCCGACTGGCGCAGCCGTCGCCACGCCATCAAGATGGTGCCCGTGACTCCGGAAGAGTTCGAGGCCTACTGTAAGGAGAGGGGTGTCCCGAGCGACATCATCACCTTCAAGGCGTTCGTCTGCGAGAAGGGCGGCGGCTGATCGGCCGGCGGCATCCCGGCTTGAAGTCGAGGCGGGCATGACTACGTGGGGAGCAGCCCGCAGGAGACTGCCATGCCAGCCCTCAATCACCTGATCGTCCACGTGAAGGACAAGGACGCCTCGGCCGAGTTCCTGGCCGACATACTGGGCGTCGAAGCCGGCCCGCAATGGGGCCCGTTCCGCCCGGTGCAGACGTCAAACGGCGTCACCCTCGACTTCATCGGCACGCCGAACCCCAGCACGACGCACTACGCCTTCCTGGTCGACGACGAGGAGTTCGATGCCTCGTTCGCGAAGATCAAGAAGGCCGGCATTCCCTACTACGCCCATCCGAACAAGAGCGGCGCCGGCGAGATCAACCACCTCTACGGCGGCCGCGGCGTCTACTTCGAAGACCCCAACGGCCACATGCTCGAACTGATCACCAAGCCTTACGGCGATCACCCAGGTTAGGCGCTTGGTCAGTGCTGCGCGGCGCGCGCTCCGCTCATGACGGCCGCCTGCCCCGAGCCGGGATCGCTCTCCCGGATGGTGCAGACGTACTGGCCGGGCAGCATCTGGACGTCGACGTACCGGATGTTGCCGGGGACGATGGTCATGTTCATCGCATTGGACGAACCGCCGCCGCGGCAGCGCAGCGTGTAGGGACCGGCCGCCAGTTCCGTGCGCATCCACGTCTGCGTGCCAAGCGCGCCGATCTCCTGGCCGTTGGCCGTGACGTTGAGCACCGGACTCGCCGTCGCGGGATTGAAGAAATAGACCGCGCCCATGCCGGGCGGGGGCGGTGCGAACTGCTTGCCCGCGATGTCCTGACCCTGCGACGCCATCCCCACGTTGGAGCTCTCGCAGGCGGCAAGTCCAAGCAGCAACAATACGGTGACCGTTGGAACACGCATGATAACGGGCCTCCTCAACCGCCCGCCGGTTCGCCGGCCGCGATCCACGCCTGGTAAAGCTTCTTGGTCTCGTCGTTCGGCGGATAGGTGCCGCTGATCGGATGGCCCTGGCCCACGCGGATCGCGACGAACTTCTCCAGCCGCTCCTGCTCGAAGGAATCGCGCGCCACCTCGTCGGCGAGATGCCGCGGCACGACGATGGCGCCGTCCTCGTCGGCCACGATCACGTCGCCGGGATAGACCGGCACACCCCGGATGCCGACCGGCACCTGCACCTCGACCGGCCGGAGATTGGCCATGCTGGGCGGCGCGGCGGCCGCGGCGCAATAGACCAGGAAGTCGAACTTGCCGATCACCGGCGAGTCGCGCATCGCACCGTCGCTCAGCACGCCCGCGAGCCCACGCACCTTCAGGCGCAGCGCCAGGATATCGCCCAGCGTGCCGGAGCGCGTATTGCCTTCGGTGGCGATCACCAGCACTGAGCCCGCCGGCGATTCCTCGATCGCCGTGCGCTGCGCATTCGGCGGATCGCTCGGGCTCGGCGCCTTGTCGATATCCTCGCGGCTCGGAATGTAGCGCAGCGTGTAGGCCGGCCCGACGATCCGCGCCGCCGCCGGATTGAGTGGCTTCACCCCGTTCACGGCGACATTGCGAAAACCGCGCTTCAGCATCTGCATGGAGACGGTAGCGGTACTCGCATACATGAAGTTTTTGATCGTCTTGGTCGACAGCGGTCCGCTGGTCATTGGCGCTCTCCCCTCACAACACCACTATTGTCATCCCGAGGCGAAGCCGGCGCGTCACAACAACGAACCCTGATTGCCACCACCATCATCGCGGCGGCGTGGCGGCGGTGAGGGTGAAGCAGCGGGCTTCGCTGTGCCCGCGCTTTCGGTTACACGCGCGCCGACTCGGCCGTCGTTGAATTCGATGCTGATGGTCTGGCCTGTGCTGGTGCCGGCGGCGGCGAGAACCGGCTGGCCGTCCTGGTCGCGGACCAGGGCGAAGCCGCGGTTCAGCACCGAGTGGAAGGAGTAGCTCTCCAGCAGCTTGGCGGCCTGGTCGACCTGGCGCTGGCCGTTCACGAGAAGATCGTTGCCGTGGCGCTTCAGTCGATCACCGAGTTGGTCCAGCCGGTCGAAGGCGCGCGCGTACTTCTGCAGCGCGTCGCTCTTGAACCGGTCGACGGCGCGCGTCAGCGCCCGGCCCTCGGCGACCAATGCCTGTTCCTTGGCCGCGATCACCGCCTGCGGGCTGACCAGGCGCGCAGCCGACAGTTGATGCGCGCGCCGTTCGACGAGCTGGCGGGTCGCCAGCACCAGACGCTCGCCGCTGACGTCGACGCGCTGCTGGCGTTCCTCGATCAAGCGGCGCGGATCGCCGAGGCCGCGCGCGAGGCCGGCCAGTTCCATCGCCTGCTCGCGCAGCAGGCGCGTCATGCCGCCGACCAGGCGCTTGGCGTAGTCGAGCGTTTCGGTCATCAGGTCGGCCCGCACCGGCACCGCCATCTCGGCCGCGGCGGTCGGCGTCGGCGCGCGGCGGTCCGAGGCGAAGTCGATCAGGGTCGTGTCGGTCTCGTGGCCGACGGCGGAGATCAGCGGGATTTCCGAGTTCGCGGCAGCACGCACCACGATCTCCTCGTTGAAGGCCCACAGGTCCTCCAGCGAGCCGCCGCCACGTGCCACGATCAGCACGTCGGGCCGCGGCACTTTTCCATCGACGGCGAGTCGGTTGAAACCGGCAATCGCTGCCGCCACCTCGCCCGCCGCCTTCTCGCCCTGCACGGATACCGGCCAGACCAGCACGTGGCAGGGGAAGCGATCGCCGAGGCGATGCAGGATGTCGCGAATGACTGCGCCCGACGGCGAGGTCACGACGCCCACCACCTGCGGCAGGTAGGGCAGCGCGCGCTTCCGCTCCGCATCGAACAATCCCTCGGCCTGCAGTTTCTTGCGCCGGTCCTCCAGCAGCTTGAGCAGCGCGCCTTCGCCGGCCAATTCCAGCCGGTCGACGATGATCTGGTAGCGCGAGGAGCCGGCGTAGGTGGTGAGCTTGCCGGTCGCGATGACCTCCAGCCCCTCCTCGATCCGAATACCCAGGCGCGGGATCGTGCCCTTCCAGCAGACGCCGTCGATCACGGCGTTCTCGTCCTTGAGGCGAAAGTAGCAGTGGCCCGAGCGCGGGAAGGACGGCTGGCTGATTTCGCCGCGCACGCGCACCCGCGGGAAGGCGGTCTCGATCTCGCGCTTCAGGGCAAAGGAAAGCTCGGAAACCGAGAATTCCGGGACGTTGCTGGGCGCGGCGGGAGGGTCGAGGTTATCCATGCCGGCCGAACCTAGCGGCTTGTGCCCCCGGCGCAAACTGTGGTCAAAGCCTCGCCATGCGAATCCTCGTGGTGGGCGGCGGCGGCCGCGAACATGCGCTGTGTTGGGCGATTTCGGCCTCCCCGCTCTGCACCAAGCTGTACTGCGCGCCGGGCAATGCCGGCATCGCCCAGGTCGCCGAATGCATCGACGACGTCGGCGCCGAGGACATCCCCGGCCAGGTGGCGCTGGCGCGACGCCTGAAGATCGATTTCGTGGTGATCGCGCCCGACGCGCCGCTGGTCGCCGGCATGGCCGACGCCTTCGCCGAGGCCGGCATCAAAGCCTGGGGCCCTTCCAAGGCGGCCGCGCGGCTCGAAGGCTCCAAGAGCTTCACCAAGGAGCTCTGCCGCGCCAACAATATCCCGACCGCGGCCTATGAGCGATTCACCGAGGTGGCGCCGGCCGAGGCCTACATCCGCTCGCAGGGCGTGCCGATCGTGATCAAGGCCGACGGTCTTGCGGCCGGCAAAGGCGTGATCATCGCCGAGACGGTCGACCAGGCGATCGAGGCGGTGCGCGACATGCTCTCGGGCAACCGCTTCGGCGCAGCCGGCGCCTCTGTGGTGATCGAGGAATTCATGCAGGGCGAGGAGGCCAGCTTCTTCGCGCTGACCGACGGCGAGCATGTCCTGCCACTGGTCGCTGCACAGGACCACAAGCGGGCCTTCGACGGCGACACGGGGCCGAACACCGGTGGCATGGGCGCCTACTCGCCCGCGCCGATCTTCGACGCCGCCATGCAGCAGCGCACGATGGACGAGATCGTGCTGCCGACGGTGCGGGCGCTGGCCCGGGCCGGCACGCCGTTCAAGGGCGTCCTCTATGCCGGCCTGATGATCGACGCCACGGGACCGCGGCTGGTCGAATACAATTGCCGCTTCGGCGATCCCGAGACTCAGGTGCTGATGATGCGCCTCAAGTCGGACCTCGTGCCGGCCCTGCTTGCCTCGGCAGAGGGCGGGCTCAAGCACCTCGACCTGCGCTGGTCGGCCGATGCCGCGATCACGGTGATCATGGCGACCAGGGGCTATCCCGACTCCTACCCCAAGGGCAGCGAGATCAAGGGCCTCGACGAGGCGGCCAAGGTCGAGGGCGTGCAGATCTTCCATGCCGGCACCAAGGCCGGGCCTGACGGCAAGATCCTGGCCAATGGCGGCCGCGTCCTGAACGTCAGCGCCATGGCCCCGACCGTCGAGGAAGCCCGCGCGCGGGCCTACCGCGCGGTGGACCTGATCGACTGGCCCGAGGGCTTCTACCGCAAGGACATCGCCTGGCGGGCGCTCAAACCCGCGTAAAGCTGGCATGCGCCGCCCCGGGCAGACGCCGCGGGAAAGATGCTTTAGTTTCAAGCCCATGCCCGACGCCCTCTCCGAGTCCCAGCGCCTGCTGGCGCAGCTTCGCTTTCCCTGCGGTGACGTGCCGGAACCCGGCGACATCAAGAATGTCGCCCCCGGCATCTACTGGCTGCGCATGCCGCTGCCGTTCCAGCTCAACCACATCAACCTGTGGCTGATCGAGGAAAAGGATGGCTGGACGATCGTCGACACCGGCATCAATTCGCAGGACACGCGAACGCTTTGGGAAAAGATCTTCGCCGAGAAGCTGCAGGGAAAACCGGTGGTGCGCGTGATCGGCACGCATCTCCATCCCGACCATATCGGCCTCGCCGGCTGGCTGTGCGAGAAGTGGAACGCCCCGCTCTACATGACGCTGGGCGAGTACATGAGCGCGCAGGCCGCGCGCAACGACTTCGTCGAGAGCGAGGAGACGCGCGCGGCGCATGTCGCGCGCAACGGCGTGCCGCCAGATCGCATCGCCAACTTCCATCGGCACAAGGGCGGCTATGCCAAGGGCGTGGTGCCGCTGCCGACGGCTTTCCGTCGCATGATCCACGCGCATCCGATCACCATCGGCGGGCATCGCTGGGACGTGATCGTCGGCCGCGGCCATGCGCCCGAGCATGCCTCGCTGTGGTGCCCCGAGCTCAACGTGATGATCGCCGGCGACCAGGTGCTGCCCAAGATCAGCACCAATGTCGGCGTGTGGCCCAACGAGCCGCTGGCCGATGCGCTGACCTGGTTCCTCGACGGTTTCTCGCGCTTCCGCCGCCTGCCGGCCGACGCGCTGGTCCTGCCGAGCCACGGCTTCCCGTTCGTCGGCCTGCACACCCGCCTCGACCAGCTCGTCGCCCATCACGATGCGCGGCTGAACGACATGGAGCTGGCGATCGCCCGCATGGGACCGAACGGCGCCACCGGCTGGGACATGGTGCCGGTCCTGTTCCCGCGCCATCTCGACAACAACCAGATCGTCTTCGCCTTCGGCGAGACGCTGGCGCACCTCCACTGCCTCGAGACGCGCGCTCGCGTGAAGAGGATCGTGGTCGACGGCGTGCATCGCTTCGTGGCCCTGGCCGACCTTCATGCCCAGCCGCCGGCCGACGACACGGACGGCGTGGTCATGGACATAGGCCAGACCTGACG
>JAKFVZ010000427.1 GCA_021732965.1 Reyranella sp. | reverse complement strand
ACCCAGCACCAGCACGGGCTTCCTTAGCCGCGGGATGATCGCCATCTGCACCGCCAGCAGCACGATCACGATGATCCCGAGCAGCCAGTTCTGCATCATGATGAAGATGATGGCCGTCAGCGCCTGGCCGCCCAGGAACATCGGCTGCACGAAGGCGTCGCCGATGAAGCCGCCCAGCGGCTCGACCTCGTCCTTCACCATGGTCGCCAGCTCGGCCTGCTTGACCTTGCGGAAGTGGGCCGGCGGGAAGCGCAGGATGCGGTCGTAGAGTTCGTAGCGCAGACGGCGCAGCATGCGCTCGCCCATGCGGCCCTTCTGGGTGTTGATCGTCTTCTTGAACAGGCCGTTCACGACGACTGCGCCCAGGAAGACGAAGCTCATGACCACCAGGTACTGGAGCTGGTCGACCTGGAATCCGTCGAAGAAGCGGATGACCTTGCCCGGCAGGATGGCGCTCAGGTCCAGCTCCCAGACGAGGAACGGGATGGTCTTGCTGTCCTTGAACGCGTTGCCCTGGATGCCGTTGTTGATGACCGACTTCGGCACCGTCAACGACATGAAGTAGAAAACCTGGGCGAGGACCACCAGCAGCAGGATCACGACCTGTTCGGGCCGGCTGTGCCGCCAGATGTAGGAGAAGAGGCTGCGTTCCATGAAACCTGCGTCGCCGCGATCGTGCCTCTCCCTATAGGCGATCAGTCCCTTGATTACATTAGATATTTTCCCGGTTGTCGCACCGGGGGTTCGCGCCATCGCCGGCTTGTGGCATAGTCGCGCCGTCGTTCACCGGTCGGGGCAATAGCCGCTTCGGCGAGGGAGAGGCCAATGCCCGCCAGCACCCGGTCCAAGCGTGTGCTTCTCTACAGCCACGATTCCTTTGGCCTCGGCCATGTGAGTCGCTGCCGCACGATCGCCAATGCCATCGTCGAGGCCGACCAGTCGGTTTCGGTGCTGATCCTGTCCGGCTCGCCGGTCGTGGGTTCGTACGAATTCCGCTCGGGCGTCGATTTCGTGCGCATCCCCGGCGTGGTGAAGATCGAAACCGGCGAGTACGATTCGGCCAACCTGCGCATGAATGTCGAGCACACGCTCGAGATGCGCACCCGCATCATCCGCGACACCGCCGACATCTACCGGCCCGACCTCTTCATCGTCGACAAGGAGCCGCTCGGCCTGCGCGGCGAGGTCGGCCCGGCGCTGCGGCTGCTGAAGGAGCGCGGCACGCCCCTGGTGCTCGGCCTGCGCGACGTGATGGACGATCCCGCCCAGCTCGCCAAGGAGTGGGAGCGCAAGAACGTCGTGCCGGCGCTGCGCGACCTCTACGACGAGGTCTGGGTCTATGGCCTGCCGCAGATCAACAAGCCGCTGACCGGCATCGACGTGCCGCCGTCCGTGCGCCACAAGATGGTCTACACCGGCTATCTGCGGCGGGAACTGCCGCTGCATGGCGACGTGCCGCACGAGATGGAGGAGATCGACGGTCCCTTCATCCTGGTCACGCCCGGCGGCGGCGGCGACGGTGTCGAGCTGGTCGACTGGGTGCTGGCCGCCTATGAAACCGATCCGAACATTCCCTATGGCGCGGTCATCGTGTTCGGGCCGTTCATGTCGGCCACCGCGCGCGAGGCCTTCAAGGAGCGCGCGGCGAAGTTCCCGAACATCCGCACGCTCACCTTCACCAACAATCTCGGCGCCCTGATGCAGAAGGCGGCCGGCGTCGTCGCCATGGGCGGCTACAACACATTCTGCGAGATCCTGTCGTTCGACAAGCGGGCGATCATCGTGCCGCGCACCCGGCCGCGCCTCGAACAATTCATCCGCGCCCGCGCCGCCCGCAACATCGGTCTGATCGAGATGCTCGACGCCGGCCGAGGCCGCGCACCCCAGGCCATGGCGACCGCCCTGCGTCACCTGCCGCAGCAGGGCCTGCCCAGCGACATCGTGGTGCCAGGACTGCTGGACGGCCTCGGCAACGTCTGGCGCCTCGTGTCCAAGCAGCTTTCCCATCCGCATCGGGGCCCTGCGTCGCTCGAAAGCGCCGCGCAAGGCGGCGAACTGGCCTCCGCCGACCCGGTGCCGTTGCCGGGACGCGCGCGGACCTGATCTTCGGCCATCGATGTCGCAAACGGGCGGGGCAAAAGTCGCGGTCATCCTCAAGGGCTGGCCGCGTCTGTCTGAGACTTTCATCGCGCAGGAGATCGCCGGGCTCGAGGCGCGCGGCATCGCGCTCGAACTATGGTCGATGCGCCGGCCGACCGACAAGGCGCGCCATCCCGTCCACGATCGGGTGCGCGGCCGGGTCACCTACCTGCCGGAGTATCTGAAGGACGAGCCGGGCCGTGTCTTTGCCGCCTGGCTGAAGGCGCGTCGCCTGCCGGGCTATGCCGCGGCGCGTGCCAAATTCCACGTGGACCTGGAACGCGACCGCACCTCGAACCGTGTCCGCCGCTGGGGCCAGGCGCTGGTGCTGGCGGCCGAATTGCCGCCGACCATCGAGCGGCTCTATGCCCACTTCCTCCACACGCCGGCGTCGGTCACGCGCTATGCCGCGACGATGCGCGGCCTGCCATGGAGCGTGTCGGCGCACGCCAAGGACATCTGGACCAGCGAGGACTGGGATGTCCGCGAGAAGCTGGACGACTGTGCCTGGCTGGTGACCTGCACCAACGTCGGGCTGCAACGGCTGAAGGAACTGGCAGCGGATCCGGAGAAGCTGCGGCTCGTCTATCACGGGCTCGACTTCGCCCATCTGCCGGCGCCCCCGCCCGCGCGTCCGCCGCGCGACGGCTCCGATCCCCGCGATCCGGTCGTGATCCTGTCGGTCGGACGCAAGGTCGAGAAGAAGGGCTACGACGATCTCTTGAACGCCCTGGCCTCGCTGCCGGCCAACCTGCATTGGCGCTTCGAGCATATTGGCGCCGGTGGCCTGTCCGACACGCTGAAGGCGCAGGCGTCGTCGCTCGGCATTGCCGATCGCTGCGTCTGGCACGGCGGCCAACCGCAGAAGGCGGTGTTCGCGGCGCTGGCGTCTGCCGATCTCTTCGTGTTGGCGAGCAAGAAGGCCGCCGACGGCGACCAGGACGGCCTGCCCAACGTGCTGATGGAAGCGGCGCACCAGGGCCTGCCGCTGGTATCGACGCAGGCGGCCGCCATCGGCGAGTTCGTCGAGGATGGCAGGACCGGCCTGCTCGTGCCGCCGGCTGCGCCGCGTGAACTGGGAATTGCGCTCGGCCGCATGATTGCCGATCCGGACTTGCGGCAGCGTCTGGCGCAACGGGCCGGCGAGGTCGTGCGCACGCGCTTCTCCTACGAAGCCGGTGTCGACTGGATCGCCTCGGCGCTGCAGGGCCAGCGGAGCGAAAACACCGTCGCTGCGCGCGCCGCGGAGTAGTCATGCGCGTGCTGCTGCACACGCCGCTGAAGGCGCCCGACAATCCCCTGCCGTCGGGCGACCGCGAGATGGCGCGCGGGCTGGTGCGCCTCCTCAAACGTCTCGAGCACGAGGTTTTGATGCCGCAAGCGAGCCGTGTCGCGCCGGGCGCGCCACCGGTCGCCACGCATCTCGCCCTCGAGCGACGGGCAAGGGCGCAGGCCGCGCGGCTGATCGATCGTTGGCGGGCGCTGCCGGCCCACCATCCCGAGCGCTTCGACCTCTGGTTCACCTATCACTGCTATTACCGCAAGCCCGACTGGCTGGGGCCCGTCGTATCGCGGGCGCTGGGCATTCCCTACGTGATCGTCGAAGCCTCGCATGCGCCGCGGCGCGCACAGGGGCTGACGCGGATCGGTCATCGCGCCGTCGAGCGCGCGCTGGCGGCGGCGGATCTGGTTCTGACCGTCAATCCGCGCGATGTGGCCGGCGTGAGGGCGCGGCTGCGGCCCGGCGCCCGTCAGCTCTGGCTGCCGCCGTTCATCGACGTCGCGCCGTTTCGTGTCCCCTCGCGCCGCGATCCGGCACAGCCGCCCTTGCTGCTGAGCGTCGGCATGATGCGCGCGCGCGACAAGCTCGACTCCTATCGCGTGCTGGCGCGCGCCTTTGCCTTGCTGAAGGACCGGGCATGGCGGGCGTTGCTGGTGGGCGACGGACCGGCACGTGCTGAAATCGAAGCCTTGATGGCGCCGTTCGGCGCGCGGGTACGTTTCGCCGGCGCGGTACCTCATGCGGAACTGCCGGCGCTCTACGCATCGGCGGACCTTTACCTTTGGCCCGCGATCAACGAAGCCTACGGGATGGCCTTTCTCGAAGCGCAGGCGGCCGGCCTGCCCGTCGTTGCCGGCCGGACCGGCGGCGTGCCCGCGGTCGTGGCGGACGGCGTGACCGGCCTGCTGACGCCGATCGGCGATGCGGCCTCCTTTGCGGTTGCCGTGTCGCGTCTGCTGGATTCACCGGACGAGCGTGCGCGTCTGGGCGCCGCTGCGGCCGCGCGCGTGGCTGCGCATCACGACGAGCGAGCCGCTGCACACGCGCTCGCGTCGGCTCTGGCGACATTGCCGGGCGTGCGGCGATGAGGGCGATACCGTTTGCCCTCCTGCGCCATGCGCCCACGATCTGGAATGGCGAGGGCCGGCTGCAGGGCCTCACCGACACCTATCTCAGTCCCGAGGGCGAGGCGGCGGCAAGGAGCTGGCGCCTGCCGCCGCCGGCCGACGGGTGGAAGCGGGTGAGCAGTCCGCTGCAGCGGGCGCGCCGGACAGCGGAACTTGTGCAGCCTCCAGCCATGGTCGGCCTGGATTCGCGCCTGCGCGAGATGAGTTTCGGTATCTGGGAAGGCTTTACCGTCGAGCAGCTTCGCGCGACCGGTGGCGAACGGTTCGCGGCGGCGGAGGCGGCGGGGCTCGACTTCCATCCGCCCGGCGGCGAGTCGCCGCGCATGGCGATGGCCCGCCTGTCGGCGTGGAGTTCGACCCTGACCGGGCCGGTCGTTGCCGTATCGCACAAGGCCGCGATCCGGGCGCTGCTGGCGCTGGCGACCGGCTGGAACATGCTGGGCCGGCCGCCGTACAAGCTCGACTGGAAATGCGCGCACTTCTTCGTCGCCCAGGACGAGGGGCGCGTGGCGATCGAGCGACTGAACGTGCCGCTCGAAGGCACGCCATGACGGCGCGTGTGTTCTTCTACGTGCAGCACCTGCTTGGCATCGGCCATCTGCGCCGCGCCGCGACGCTGGCGCGTGCGATCTCCGCCGGTGGTTTCGACGTGCTGCTGGTCTCGGGCGGTGCGGCGGTCGACGGGTTGGTGCTGGGCGGGGCGCGGCTCCATCAGTTGCCGCCGCTGCGCGCGGCCGATGCACGGCTGAAGGAACTGGCGCAGCTCGACGGCACGCCGGTCGACGAGGCCTTCAAGGTGAAGCGGACCCGACAATTGCTCGACCTGTTCGCGGCCGAGGAGCCGGACATCCTGCTGACCGAGCAGTTTCCGTTCGGCCGCACGCAGCTTCGCTTCGAGCTAATGCCCTTGCTCGACGCGGCGCAGGATCGGGCCTCGGCACCGTGGATCGTCTCGTCGATCCGCGACGTGCTGCGCCGCACCGCCTCGCCCGCACGGGTCGACGAGATGGTGCAGACCTTCGAGGCCTTCGACGCCGTGCTCGTTCATGCCGACCCTGCGCTGGTGCGAATGGACGACAGTTTTCCCGCCTGGCCCGACATCCGGGACCGCGCGCTCTATACCGGCTACGTCGCCGACGCGGGCGCGGAACTTCCGCCGGAGACCGACGTGGGCAAGGGCGAGGTGATCGTGTCGGCCGGCGGTGGCGCCGTCGGTGCGCCGCTGCTTCATGCCGCCATCGCCGCGCGACCGCACTCGCCGCTGGCCGATCGCCGCTGGCGCCTGCTGGTAGGGCCGAACATGCCGGATAACGAAGTCGCCGCGCTGCACGCTTCGGCCGGAGAGAACGTCATCGTCGAGCCGGTGCGCGCCGATTTTCCGTCGTTGCTGCGCAATGCGGCTCTTTCCATTTCACAGGCGGGCTACAACACCGTGGTCGAGACACTCTGTCATGGCGACCGGGCGGTGCTGGTGCCGTTCGGCACGGCGCGCGAGACCGAGCAGGCCGATCGCGCGAGGGTGCTGGTCGAGCGCGGCATGGTCGCCGCCGTCGCGCCGGACGATCTCTCGGCGGCAGGCCTCGCGGCGGCGATCGCCAGGGCCTGGGCCGGTCCTTCGATCCGCAGCTTTCCGCCGGTCGATGCAAAGGGTGCCGCCGCCACGGTCGCGGCGCTGAAACAGATGGTGTCGCCATGAACCGTTGGCAGGCGCTCGCCGACGAGGCCGAACGGTGGCGCGAAGCGGGCCGCACGGCCGATCTCTGGTGGCGCGACGACGACGCCATCGATGTCGGCGAGCCGCTCGATCGCCTGCTCGCCATTGCGCGCGAGACCGCAACGCCGCTTGCGCTGGCGGTCGTGCCCGCCCGGGCCACGGCGACGCTGGCGAGCCGTCTCGCCGGCGAGCTGCAGGTCGACGTGCTGCAGCATGGCTATGCCCACACCAACCATGCCGTTGCCCCGGAGAAGAAGATCGAGATCGGCCTGCAGCGGCCGGCGATGCTGACCCTGGGAGAACTCGGCACGGGCTGGATGGCGCTGGAGCAACTGTTCGGGTCGCGGGCACTCCCTGTCATGGTACCGCCCTGGAACCGTATTGCGCCGGTCCTCGTGCCGACCTTGCCGGAGATCGGCTATCGCGGCTTGTCGACCTTCGGGCCGCGTCCGCGCGTTCATCCCGTGCGCGGCCTGCTGCAGGTCAACACGCATGTCGACCTGATCGACTGGAAGGGCGGCCGCCGGTTCGCCGGCGAGGACACCGTGATCGATGCGCTGGTCGCATCGCTTGCGCGCGCACGCGCGGGCGATGGCGAACCGGTCGGCGTGCTTAGTCATCATCTTGCGATGGACGCCGGGGCATGGGATTTCCTAAGGTCGTTGTGGGAAATAACGAAGACACTGGAGAACGTCCGTGTGCTCGGCGCGCGCGGGCTGTTCGGTGCTGAAGTCAGGGGTCAGGGAGGGCGCGGGTGAATTCCGCCGATCTGCGCTATCCGCAGAAGACGCTGGTTGCGGACTATACGCGCGCGGCGACAGGCGTCGCCCTGTGCGGCGCACCTCTGCTGCTCCTCGACGTCAATCGCTGGCTGGCGGCCATCCTGCTGGCGGGCCTGGCGCTGTTTGCGCTGTTTCTCGTCCGTACGGCGCTGCGGCACCGCACGCGCTACGTGCTCAGTCCGGACACGCTCTGCGCGGACGGGCCGGGGGGCACGCTGGTGGAATGGAACCGGCTCGACCGGCTGAAGCTCAGCTATTTCTCGACCAAGCGAGACCGGTCTGATGGCTGGATGCAACTCAGTGTCGGCTCCACGGGTAGCAGGTTGATAAAGGTCGATTCCGCCCTGGAGGGCTTTCACGATATCGTGGAGCGGGCGGCGCAGGCGGCCGAGGCCACCGGTGCGCCGCTCAGCGACGCGACGCGGGCGAATCTGAGGTCGATGGGCATCGTGGTCGTGGGTCAGGAAGAAACCGTATGAAGGATCTGCTGCGCGTCGAGGACCTGACCGTCGAGTTCGGCGTGCACGAAGGCGTGCTGCGGGCCGTCGACAAGGTCTCCTTCTCAATCCCGCCCGGCGGCACGGTGGCGCTGGTCGGCGAATCGGGCTCCGGCAAGTCGGTGTGCAGCCAGGCCATCATGGGCCTGCTGCCGCGCACGGCCACCATCGCTTCCGGCTCGATCCTCTTCCAGGATCCGCGCGTCGACGAAGGCGTCGTCGACATCGCCCGCATCGACCGCTCCGGCCCGGCCATGCGGCGCATCCGGGGCGGCCAGATTTCCATCATCTTCCAGGAGCCGATGACCTCGCTGTCGGCGCTGCACACGGTGGGCGACCAGATCGGCGAGGCGGTCGAACTGCACGGCGCCCGGCCGGGCGGCCCGCTCGGCGGCAAGAACGGGCGCAAGCTCAGCCGCGCCGAGATCGATGCGCTCACGGTGGACATGCTGCGCATGGTCGGCTTCCCCGATCCCAAGCGGGCGCTGCGCACCTATCCGTTCGAGCTGTCGGGTGGCCTGCGCCAGCGCGCGATGATCGCGATGGCGCTGGTCTGCCGGCCGGCGCTGCTGATCGCCGACGAGCCGACCACCGCGCTCGACGTCACCATCCAGGCCCAGATCCTGCGCCTCATGAAGGACCTGCAGTCCGAGCTGGGCATGGCGCTGCTGATGATCACCCACGATCTCGGGGTGGTCGCCAACGTCGCCGACGACGTGGTGGTGATGTATCGCGGCAAGGTCGTCGAATCGGGCGACCTGCACGACATCTTCCGCGATCCGCAGCATCCCTATCTCCGCGCGCTGCTTCACGCGGTGCCGCGCTTCGACATGAAGCCCGGCGAGCGGCTGCAGCCGATCCGCGAAATCAAGGGCACGACCGGCCATCTGCTGAAGGAGAAGCCGGTCTCGACCCCCACCGAGACCTTCAATCCCGACGCACCGGTGCTCAAGGTGCGCCACGTCACCAAGACCTTTCGCATCCGCAAGGCCGACACGCTGATGGAACAGCTGATGGGCAGCGGCACGACGCGCGCCATCCGCGCCGTCAACGACGTGAGCTTCGACGTCATGCGGGGCGAATGCCTGGGCCTCGTGGGCGAATCGGGCTGCGGCAAGACCACGCTCAGCAAGATGCTGATGCGCGGCATCTCGGCGGATGCGGGCCAGGGCGGCCGGGTGATCTTCGACGACTGGGGTCGCAAGATCGACGTGATGAGTCTCGAGGGCGAGGAGC
>JAKFVZ010000059.1 GCA_021732965.1 Reyranella sp. | reverse complement strand
GGGCCAGCGCTACGACCTGATCATCAGCAACCCGCCCTATGTCGATGCCGGCGGCATGGCGAAGCTGCCGCCCGAGTTCCGGCACGAGCCGCGCATGGCGCTGGCGGCGGGCGACGACGGACTCGACCTGGTGCATCGCATCCTGGCCGATGCGCCGAAGCACCTGACCAAGAGCGGCGGCCTCGTCTGCGAGATCGGCCGCGGCCGCGCCCCGCTGGAAGCCGCCTACCCCAAGCTACCCTTCCTGTGGCTCGACACCGAACTCAGCGAAGGCGAGGTGTTCTGGCTGTCGAGAAGCGACTTGGCCACGTAACTCTTGTCATCCTGAGCGCAGCGAAGGATCTAGCGTTTGCTCGGGAGCGCTCTGGTCATTCCGTCAGGTCCTTCGCTTCGCTCAGGACGACAATTCTAGGCAACATCCCCCAGACAAATCCCCAGCGCCCGCGCCGTGCGGATCAGCGTGCCGTCGGGATCGACCGTCCTCGACCGGCCGACGACCTTCGACAGCGGCACGTCGATCACCTGCCGGTTCCACCAGGCCACCATGTGATCGCCCTTGCCCTCGGCCAGAAGGTCGACGGCGCGGACCCCCAGCGCGGACGCGAGCAAGCGATCCTCGGCGGTCGGCATGGCGCCGCGCTGCACATGGCCCAGCACTGTGGCGCGGGCTTCCGCACCGGTCACCCGGGCCAGCCGCTTGGCCAGCCAGTCGCCGACCCCATGGTCAGGCGCATCGGCCGAAGGATCGGCGGCCTCGTCCGACTGGCCGGCCGCTTCCGCCACGACGACCAGGGCCGAGGTGCGCCCCACGGCGCGCAGGCGCGCGATGTGTTCGACGACACGCTCCAGCTTCCAGCGAATTTCGGGGATGAGCACGACGTCGGCACCGCCGGCGATGGCGGCCGCGATGGCGATATGACCGGCGTCGCGGCCCATCACTTCCAGAACCATCGTGCGCTCATGACTGGTGCCGGTCGGCTGCAGCCGGTCTAGCGCCTCGGTGGCGATGGCGACGGCGGTCGAATAGCCGATGGCCCGTTCGGTCTGGCCGACATCGTTGTCGATGGTCTTCGGAATGCCGACGAAGGGAATGCCCGAGGGCGCCAGCAGCTTGCGCAGGATGGCGAGGCTGCCGTCGCCGCCGACGCCGATCAGCCCGTCCAGCCCGAGTTGCTTCAGCCCCTCGACCATCTCGCCCGACCGGTCCGTGCGGCTGCCGTCGGGCATGGGAAAGGCAAAGGGATCGCCGCGATTGGTGCTGCCGAGGAAGGTGCCACCCTGCCGCGCCAGCGCCGCACTCAGCCGGTCGGGATCGAGCGGCACCGCCTCCACCGGCCGCTCCAGCAGGCCGAGCGTGCCGTAACGCACGCCGATGGTCGTCCAGCCGTGGCCATGATGCGCGCGCAACGCGACGGCTCGGATGGTGGCGTTGAGACCGGCGCAATCGCCGCCGCTGGTCAGGATGCCGATTCGTCTCGTCATCTGCTTACTCCGACAATCCAGGGGCCGACAGGTTGAACCTGCCAATCAATCTTGAAACCGCAAGGCGGCGGTGCAGGATGAAGGCATGAAGAAACATTATGTCACCTTCGCGGGCTACAATGCCTGGGCCAATCGTCGGCTCTACGACGTGGCCGCGCGGCTCGGCGACCCGGCGTATCGCGCCGACCGGGGCGCCTTCTTCAAGTCGATGCATGGCACCCTCAATCATCTGCTCGCCACCGATCGCATCTGGATGAAACGCTTCACCGGCACGGGCGATGCGCCGGAACGCCTCGACGCGATCCTGCACGAGGACTTCGCCGGTCTGCGCGCGGCCCGCGAAGCCGAAGATCGCCGCATCGTCGCGTGGATCGACAGTCTCGACGAGGCACGGCTTGCGGGCGTCATCCGCTACCGCCGCGTCTCGACGCCGGACGAATTCGTGCAGGAACTGGTGCCGGCCCTGGACCACTGGTTCAACCATCAGACCCATCACCGCGGCCAGGCGCACATGATCCTGACGAGCATCGGCCAGGAGGCGCCCGAGCTCGACCTGCTCTTCTATCAGCGCGAAGTCGCCGCCGGCCGGGCGTGAGCGATCGACGGACTGCGCGCAGGCATCACTGGAGCTCGCAGATCGAACGCTGCCGCCCCGGCCCCGGCCAGCGCGAGTCGCAGATTGCCAGTGTCTCGCCCTCGATGCCGTAGAGCACGCTGCTCCAGGTCCCGTCCTCGACTGGCCGTACGATCATCGCCGCGAAGTCGCGCAGGCCCACGACATAGGCCGGGCCCTTGTCCAAACCATCGACGCGGACCGGCGCTTTGGGGTTCTCCGGCGAGGGCGGCGGCTGCACATGCGACAGCTCCATGCCGCCGGTGCCGACGGCGAGGTGCGGTGGGTGCGGCCCGTCGAAGCCGATCGCCTGGAACCGGTGCATGTGTCCGGCAATCACGGCCGTGACGTGTCGTGGCAGGCTTCCGCCGAACACGCGATGGATCGCTTCGCGCTGCGTCTCGTTGATGAAGCCGTAGGGTGTGAGCCCGATCGGACCACCCTTGTCGCGCCTGACCACGGCCCAGACGGGCCGGTGCGTCACCAGCCATGTCGGCGTCGGATCGCCGGCCAGCATCCTCGCCACCTCGCGATACTGCGTGAGGTAGGTCTCGAGATTGTAGAGCACGGCATCGGCGGCATTGGCCGAATCGATGGCGATGATGTTGAGCTTGCCGAGCTTGAGCCGGAACGGCGCGTCGGACACGATCGGGAACGGCTGGCCGGCGAAGGGCAGCGCGGGCGGCTTGGGCCATGCGCCGGGTCGCCAGTCGGCCGGCAGCTGGGGCGGACACTCCTTCTGCTGACGGCCAGGCCCGAGCAAGGGTGAATTCACATCCAGCAGATAGAACCAGCCGGGACCGCCGCGACTGCAGAGTTCGTGGTTGCCGCGGCTGAAGAGCCATGGCGCCGCCACCAGCAGCCGGGCGGCCGGCCGGAAGAAATCGTCGCGCCAGTTGGTCCACTTGTCCGGATTGGGACTCCCCTCGATATTCTGGCTCCAGTAGGCGGCGCCGATCGGCAGGTCGGGCTCGTCCTCGTCGTCGAGGTCGCCCGTGTCGTACACGCTCACCTTGAGCGGCGTGGCATAGCCGGTGAGGCTTGTCGGAAGCACGAGGCCACGCTCGGTGCCGCGATAATTGTAGTCGCCGACATGCACGATGAGATCGGGCCGCTTGTGCGCCTCCTCCTCCGACAGGAGGCCGAACGGCCAGACCTTGGCAAAACCGTCCCCGCCGCAATATTGCGGCTTGGCCAGGGTCTCGCCGCGACAGCCGCTGTCGCCGATCAGCACCACGCGGCGCGGCGTGGCGATCGAGACGGCCGGCAGGTCGATCCGCCGGTCGCCCAGGAAGACGCTGGCCCCCTCGCCGACCGGATAGCGGGCCTCGCAGACCATCACGGCGTCGAAGTGACCGCCCGCGGGGCGGCGGCGCGGGATCATCGTGGTCGAACCACCGCCCGCCGACGTGCGCAGGACCGGACAGGCCGTGGCGCCTTCGGCCACGCTGCGAACCATCGGCAGGGGCTGGCCATCGCTTCCCTCGCCGAACAGGACGAAGGCGAAGAAATCCGACGCTCTGGACTGCGCCTGCGCGCCAAAACACGCAAGCATGAGGCAGAGGAAGGGCACGAAGACGGCGGGACGCATGGCTGAACTCCGGAGGCGCCCCATTCTAGCAGGCGGAAGCCGTGAAAAGCCCTCCGCAATCACGTGCGTGTCTCGAATCGCCTCCCGCCGGTGCGCTCCCACATGCGCCGGGCAAGGCGGAGCAAGGCAAGCGTCAGCGCCAGGAGAGTGCAGGCAAGCACGACCATCAGGACATCGTCCCAATGCATCGCCCCGAAGCCGAAGAGGCGCCGTACCGGCGGCAGGGTCACTGTGGCGGCCAGAAAGGCGATCGTGAGCACCTGTATGCCGAGCAGCACCCGATTGCCGCCGGTCAGGAAATCGAACGGATGTCCGCGAAAGGAGCGGTTCGCGACGATCAATCCGAGATTGGAGAGCACCAGGGTGAAGAAGGTGAGCGTACGGACGTCCTCCTCCGGCATGCCGCGCTGGACGGCCAGCAGATAGACCGACGCGGTCACCAGCAGCGCGGCAATGCCCTGCAGGACGCTCCCGGCGAGCATCGATGCCGAGAACGGCCGGCCATCGGGCGTGCGCGGCGGCCGGGTCATGACGTCGGGCTCCTCGTGCTCGGCCTCGAAGGCAACCGAGCAGGCCGGATCGATAATCATCTCGAGGAAGGCGATGTGCACCGGCAGCAGGATGAGCGGCAATCCCGTCAGCAGAGGCAGCAGCGCGATGCCCGCGATCGGCACATGGACGGCGACGATGTAGCCCATGGCCTTGCGCAGATTGTCGTAGATGCGGCGCCCCAGCCGCACGGTCCGCACGACCGAGCCGAAATCGTCGTCGAGCAGCACGATCGAGGAGGCTTCGCGCGCCACGTCGGTTCCGCGCCCGCCCATGGCGATGCCGATGTCGGCACGCTTGAGACTCGGTGCATCGTTGACGCCGTCGCCGGTCATCGCCACGACCTCGCCCCGCGCCTGCAGGGCCTCGACGATGCGCAGCTTCTGCTCGGGCAGGATGCGCGCGAACACCCCCACGCTCGCCACCCGCTCCTGCAATCCGGCGTCCGAAAGATCGAACAGCTCCCGGCCTGTCACCACCGTATCCGCCGGGAGACCGGCCTCTCGCGCGATGGCGCGGGCCGTGGTCGGGTGATCGCCGGTGATCATCACAACGCGGATGCCCGCGGCTAGGCACTCGGCGATCGCCCCCGGCACTTCCGGCCGCAACGGATCCGCCAGTCCCACGAGGCCCGCCCACTGATAGGAATAGCCGCGCGGTGAGTCCGGAAGCGCGCCTTCGCCCCACCAGCCATAGGCGACCCCGAGGACACGCATGCCACGGGCGCCCAGCGATTCGACCGTGTCGCGAAGAGCCCGAGCCTCGTCCGGCGCAAGTCCGCACAGGTCGATGATCGCCTCCGGTGCGCCCTTTGCGGCGACCGCGAGCCGCGCGTCACCGGGCAACCGCCAGACCTGGGTCACCGCCAGCAGGTCGGCAGAAAGAGCATAGCCGCGCACGAGCGTGCGGCCTTCCGTCCGAACGGACGCGGCCTGCGCGATGGCGCGATCCATCGGGTCGAAGGCCTCCGGCACGCAGGCCAGCTCGGCCCATCGCAGGAGTTGCGCGCGGTCCGACCCGTCCGCAGCAACGCACTCCTGGACCGTCATCTGGTTGCGCGTGAGGGTGCCGGTCTTGTCGGTGCACAGGACCGTGGCGGCCCCCAGCGTCTCGATGGCGGTGGCCCGGCGCGTCAGCACGCGGGCCTGCGAGATTCGCCACGCGCCCATGGTCATAAAGACCGCGAGCACGAGGGGAAACTCCTCCGGCAACATGGCCATGCCCACCGCGATGCCCGCCAGCGCCGCGTCGAGCCACGAGCCGCGCAACAGCCCGTAGATCACGACGACGGCGACGCTGGCCAGCAACCCGCCCACGGCGAACAGCCTTACCAGCCGCCGCGTCTCCCGCGACAGGCGCGGCGTGGCGGCATCTATCGAGGCGAGCGACTTGCCGATCCGACCGATCTCCGTCGCCGCGCCGGTGGCGTGGATGAGAACGACGCCCGTTCCGCGCACGACCAGCGAGCCCGAGAAGACGGCGGGGATATTCTCTCCCCCGGGCCGCATGCCCGCGCCCTCGGCGTCGGAGGCGCGGGCGCGCTTGGCCACGGCGACCGACTCGCCCGTCAGCATGGACTCGTCGACCAGCAACTCGCGCGCTTCCAGCAGCATGCCATCGGCCGGGATGCGATTGCCCTCGGCCACCAGCACGACATCGCCGCGGACGACCTCCCGCCCCGGGATGCGCCGGGACCGGCCGTCCCGGATCACCAGGGCGCGCGGGCTCGTCATCGCGCGCAGGGCATCGAGGACCTTCTCGCTGCGGATCTCCTGCACGATCGAGATCGACACCGACAGGGACGCGAAGGCGAGCAGCACCATTCCGCTCACCAGGTCGCCGAGGGCGACGTAGACCGCCCCGCCCGCCAGCAACAGGCCGAACATCGGCTCGCGCAGTATCTCCAGGGCAATCTGCCAGAAGCGGCGCGGACCGGCGGCGGGAAGCTCATTCGGTCCGTCGGCCGCGAGGCGCCGCTGGGCCTCCTGCTCCGTGAGGCCGGCGGAGGCCGGCATCATGACGGACCGATGCGCGGGCAAAAGAGCGTCGCCACGGCTCTCGTCATCATCCGAATCGCATGCACGTGCCTCTCCCGGGCGGACTGGAGCACTTGATCACGCAATGCCGTCGAAACGACATTGCGCCAGATCAAGAGCCGCCGAAAGCCCGGCCTAGAGGTCGATCTTGTCGATGCCCCAGTCCACGCCCGGCAGATTGGGGAGCTCGCGCCCGTCATCCTTGCCGATCTCGGCCTTGATGATCGCCTCGAGCTTGCCGTTCATGGCGACCAGCAGTTCGGCGTTGGCCTTGCGGTCGACCGCCAGGTTGTTGGTCTCCGACGGGTCGCTCGACAGGTCGAACAGTTCGACGTCGTTCCACTTGAACAGGTCGTCGAGCGTCCTGGGGCTGTTGTGGTCGAGCGGCGAGAAATAGCGCGTGAAGCGATGGCGGCCGTCGAAGGCCGACCGGACATGGCCGCGCTTTCGGAGATCGGGCTTGAAGCCCTGACGCTTCGCCTCCTCCTTCGGATCCTTGCCGGCGAGGAAGGCCCTGGCCGCGAAGTCGAAGACGGCGGCGTCGTTGCTGGCCAGTCCGCTGTAGGTGAACAGGGTGGCGGACCGCACCGCGTCGACCGGCTGGCTGCCGGGATTGGCGAGCACGGCAGAGAGGTCGCGCCCCGGCAGTTCGCGCCCGGCGAATTCGCTGGCCTGGTCGTTCTTCACGCCGGCCATCGACAGCAGAGTGGGTACGATGTCGATATGGCTCGACAGGGACCGGCACTGCTGCCCTCCCCTCACGTCGGGATGGACGAGCTGGAACGGCAGGTGGTTGGTCTCGCGATAGGCGAAGGGTCCCTTGCCCCGCAGGCCGTGGGCGCCGGCCATCTCGCCGTGGTCGGCCGTGAAGACGATGATGGTGTTGTCGGCCAGGCCCAGCGACTCCAGTTCGAGGAACAGGGCCTCCATCGAGCGATCCACGTTGCGAATGCAGTTGATGTAGTACTCGTTGAAGCGCTTCCAGCGCGCGTCCTCGAGCGGCACGTTGCCCAGGATGTAGTCCCAGACCCGGTCGAACTCGCGATGCGCCGACGGGCGCCCGGGCGCGTTGAACGGTTGGCGCAGGGTGGCCGGCACGGGGATGTCCCAGGTGGACTTGTACAGCGCATGTTCGGGCGCGCGCGCCGCGTGCAGGCGCAGCCTGCCGGTGTCTTGCACCCTCTCGCCCGGCGCGTCGGTGTTGAAGTACATGACGTCGTGCGGATTGACGAAGCTCACCGTCATGCACCAGGGCTTGCCCTCGTCGGACAGCGGCCGCCCCGAGGTACGCAGCCAGTTGATGGCGCTGCCGGCGGTCAGATGGTCGAAGCCATAGCCGCCCAGTGTGTGGCCGATCAGGTCGCCGGGCGAGAAGTTGTCGGCGAAGCCGTACCTCTCCATCTCGGCCGTCATGAACGAGCCGATCTCGCGCGTGTCGGTCGCCTTGCTGAGATGCCACTTGCCCTTGTAGGCGGTGTAGTAGCCCGCCTTGCGCAGAAGATGGCCGAGGGTGGGATGCGCGAGCGGCAGGTCCTGCATCCATGGCACGTCGAGATTCTCGAACATGCCGTTGTCGGGAGTCTGCAGCCCCGTCATCATGACGGAACGCGACGAGGTGCACATCGTCGCGGGACATTGGTGGTTCGTGAACGTCACTCCCCGCTTCTGCAGGCGCTCATGACCGGGCAAGGACAGGCCCTGGGGCCATTGCGCGTGGTAGCGTTCCTGGTCGGTGAAGACGAACAGGATGTTCGGTCGCGCGTTGCGGTTGCTGGCGGGAACGACGGCCGGCGGCGTCTGCGCGCGCGCAGTGCGGGCGAAGGATGGCGCGAGGAACGAGGCGAGCGCGGCACCGGACGCCGCCGTGAGGAAGGCGCGCCGCGCCGCGCCGGGCCTGGATTGTTTACGCTGCGTCATGACAATACCCGTGTCGAAAACTCTCCCCGCGAAAATTGTATGATCCATCTAAAATTGAACGACAAGTGCAATTGAAAGCCAACATGGAACGCCTTCCCGACATCCTGCAGCCTGCAAGTTCCGGCGAACGGCTTTCCAAGCGCGCACGCACGCGCCGGCAGCTCATTGCCGCGGCGATCCAGGTGTTCTCGGCGCGCGGGGTCGCCGCGACCGCCCTGCCCGAGATCGCGGTGGCGGCCGGCGTCACCATCGGCACCGTCTACAATCATTTCCGCAGCAAGGCCGATCTCGTCGGCGCGGTCGCACTGGACATCGCCGAGACCATCCGCGCGCGCAGCGCACCGGGCCGCGCGCAACTGGAGACGGCGGCGGAGCAGATGGCCGCCGGCTGCCGCCGCTATCTGGGGCTGGCGAAGGACAGCCCGAGCTGGGCGCTTCTGGTCCTCGACGTGGCCACGATCGATCCGGCGTTTCGCAAGACCATCACGGGGTTCGTGGCAACGGAGCTGCGCAAGGGTGTGAAGTCGGGCGAGTTCACCGTCGACAGCGAGGCCGCGGCCCTCGACCTGGTGATCGGCACCACCATGGAAGGCATGCGCA
>JAKFVZ010000063.1 GCA_021732965.1 Reyranella sp. | reverse complement strand
GCCCTGCTTGCGGGTATCTTCCAGGGCCGCTTTCACGATCCTGGCCCCGATCCCCTTTCCCTCGTCTTCCGGCGGGACCTCGGTATGGGTGAATATGCGGGCGTCGCCCTGCTGGCGGTAGGCGGCGATTGCCAGCCCGTGGTCCGCCTGGAGTTCATAGCGGCTCTGGGCGGCATTATGCATGACGGTCATTTTACAGGCCCCTCAATGCGGCCGGAACGCCGCCTGGGATCGCGCGATCCGGCATATCGTTTCAATGCCGGATCGCACCACAGGTTGCCTACCGGTCGACTTCCCAGAACATCGGATACGAGGACTGGATCAGCCCCTTCAAATCCGTTCGGTAGCCGGCCGGAATGGTGAACTGTCCCCACATGAGCGACGGGACGAGGTCGTAGGCGATGACCTGGATCTCGGAGGCGATCTTCCTGCGCTAATCGAGGGTGCTCGCCCGCGTGTAGGACTTCAGAAGGTCCGGAATGCGGTTGTCGCAGGACCAGCCGGGGAAATCGTTGCAGGTCGCGGCCACGTAGAAGTGCGTGAGCGGCGAGTACATGTCCGTCCCGTTGGAGTAAACGGGAAACATCGACCAGCCGTCCTTCTTGGCCCGGCGCGCAAGCACGGTCGGCCAGTCGCGCGGCTGCTGCTCCACGTTGAAGCCGACGTCCTTCATGTTCTGCACCAGCACGCGCGACGCGGTCTGGCTGATCGAGCCGGCAACTTCGAGGACGATCACCGGCTCGTTCTTGTAGCCGGAGGCCTTGAGTTCGGCGCGCGCCGCCGCCAGGTCGAACTTGGCCCCGCCGGCGCCGGCATCCGTGCTGAAGGGCGTGCCGCACATCCAGAAGGAGGAGCAGTTCTTGGTCTGATACTTGTCCGGAACACCGATGGCGGTGAGCGTCGCGTTCTGGTCGACCAGCTTCCACATCACCTTGCGCACCGCCGGATTGTCGAACGGCGGGGAGGCATGGTTGAGGCGGAAGTTGCCCTGGAACTGGTGGAGTCCGCCCAGCCCCAGCAGCTTGACGTTCTTCTCCTTCTCGAGGACCGGGAGCATGTCGAACGGCAGGTACTGCATGTAGTCGATCTCACCCGCGATCAGCGCATTGGCGCCGGTCGACTGATCGGGCATCACGCGCAGGGTGAGCTGGTCGATCTTCACGTTCTTGCCGCCCGTCAGGAAGTCGGGCGCTTCCTTGCGCGGCACATAGGCGGCATTGCGCTCCAGGATCATGGCATTGCCCGGCCGCCACTGGTCCTTGACGAAGCGGAACGGCCCCGAGCCGATCGGCTCCGGGATGCGCTGGTCGGCCGGCGTCGCCGCCAGCCGGGCCGGCATCATCACCGGGAGCGGCGCGTTGGGCTTGCCCAGCACGTCGAGAAGCAGCGGGAACGGCTGCTTCAGCACGAACCTGATGGTCTTCGGGTTCGTCGCTTCCAGCGTATCGGTATCCGCCATCAGCATCTTGCCCAGCGGATCGCGCACCGACCAGCGCTTGAGCGAGGCGACGCAGTCCTCGGCGGTTACCGGGTTGCCGTCATGCCACTTGAGGCCGTCGCGCAGCACGAAGGTCCAGGTCAACTTGTCGGGGCTGCTGTCGAAGCTCTCGACCATCTGCGGCTTGATCTCGCCCTTGTCGTTCATGGCGAAGAGCGTGTCGAAGACGTGCGTGCCGAAGGTTCGCGTGATGGCAGCCGTGGTCGCGTGCGGATCGAGGATCGTCACCTCGGATTCGAGGACGACCGTCAGGCCCTTGGCGGCGCGCGCCTCGCGCGGCCGAATCAACGAAGCGCTCGCCAGGGCGACACCGCCTGCCAGTGCCGTCCGACGTCCCAATACAGTGTTACGCATGCAAGATTCCCTTCAACCCCGGATGCCCACCGTAGCCGTCTTTCACGGCAAACGAAACGGGCCGGCCCTCCTTTCGGAGAACCGGCCCGCGACAGTCGAAATATGTCCGCCTCAAGCGGGGGAGATCACCCGGCAGATCACCCGATCGACGAAAGTGGTGACCGGCGGGCCATAGACGGGGAACCCCCAGCGCTCTCCCGGCCCGGACGGCTGGAGGACCACTCTCGTATCCTGGACCGGCCGACCGCCGTTGGTGAACGTGCAGCCGACCACCGCGTCGACGACATTCGCGCTGTTGTTCGTCACATACAGCACCGACAGCCAGTTCTGCTGCGGCACGGCCTGCAGCCACGGGCTGTCGATCACCACCACGGGCACCGTCGGACCGGCCGTGATCGGCACGGTGCCCATGAGGTTGCCTCTGGGACGCTGCACGACGACCTGCGTGCTGCCGACCTGGCTGTTCGGATCGAATGCCTTGTCGGCCGGGGTCTGCGGCATCGCCGCCTGTTGCTGCGGAGTCTGGTTGTCCTTGCTGACATTCTCGGGCGTCCAGACCTTGCCGGTCTTTTCGTCCTTGAACTGGGTGAGGCCGTTTGTCGAAACACCGGCACCGACGGTTCCCGGCGCCTGGGCAAAAGCCGAGGCTGCGGCGACGGTAAGGATGCCGGCAATGGAGGCCAGCGTGAGGGAGCGCTTCATGGTGGTCACTCCTCACATGTCCCGGAAGCGACGCTTTTCCCAGGTGCCGACCTGGGCTTCGGCCTCCTCCTTCGAGATGCCGTAACGGGCCTGGATCTTGCCGACGAGCTGGTCGCGCTGGCCTTCGATGGCGAGCAGGTCGTCATCGGTCAGCTTTCCCCACTGCTCCTTCACGGCGCCCTTGGTCTGGCCCCAGCTGCCCTTGAACTTTTCCCAGATCGTCTTCGCATCGCTCTGGGTCGTGGTCTGACCGGTGGTCTGGGCGGCGACGACCAGCGGAAAGGATACGACGGCGAGACCCGCGCAAGCCGCGAGCATGGCGATTGAACGCATGTGAATGTCCTCCTGGATGAGACGGGTTAACGCCCCGGGCAAATCGAGGTTGCCCATCCGAATTGGGGCAAGGCCGTCACACCGGAAGGCTCAGACCCAGAAGGATTTCACCAGAAAGGCGAACGGTATGACGATCAGCATCGCCGCGTAGAGATCCATGAGTTCGCCCGCCAGCGGGCTGTGATCGGCCTGGTCCTGGGTCACCCTGTTGGACGCTTCGGGCACTTGCTTGGACTTCATGTTCCCCTCCACGATTGCCTCACGCTCGCCAGATGAACGCCGCAAATTCGTGCCCGGTTGCAGCGGTCGCGCGTGATTGTTGAGGAAAGGGGGACTCCCCTCAGGAAATGCTGCGCACGGCGTGATCCAGCGCCTGCTGGAGGTCGATGGAAGAATAGGGTTTCGAGATGAAATGCATCCGGTCGGCCTGCGTGCCCGACCGACCGTAGCCACTGGCGATTACCACCGGCAGAGACGGGTACTTTTCCCGCACTTTCGCTGCGAGCTCCTCGCCGCTCATGCCCGGCAAGCCGACGTCCGTCAGAAGCAGGTCGAATTCCTGTTCCTGCGCCAGGAGGTCCAGCGCCGCCTCCCCGCTCCCGACGCCGGCCACCGAGCACCCCAGCCTTTCGAGCATATCGGTCGTGGACATGCGCAGAACCACCTCGTCCTCGACGAACAGGACGCGCCGCGACCGGCTGTGCTCGATCGGCTGTTCGACCCGCTCGGGCGACGCTTTGGCCGGTGAGGCCGCGGGCGTCGGCCGTCGATTGGCCAGGACGCTCCGCAGCTTGGCGGAGAGCGCGTCGCTGCTATAGGGCTTGGCGATCATCGGATAGCCGGAGCGGGTATGATCGGGGATCAGACCGCGGGCGAAACCGGACGTCAGAAGAACCGCGATGCCCGGCCGCAGCCTCTGCGCGTGTTGCGCGAGTTCGACGGCCGTTATGGTTCCGGGCATCACGATATCCGTGAACAGCAGGTCGAACGCCGGGTCCTTCTCCAGAAGAGCCAGCGCGACGTCGGGATCCTCGGCTGCCTCGACGCGATAGCCCCAGCCCGCCAGCATGTCGACGACGGCACGCCTGACATCCTCGCTGTCCTCGACCACGAGGATGCGCTCCGTGCCGCTCACCGCGCTCCCTGGATCGGACCTTTCCTCCGGCACCGGGTCTTCGGTCCTGGGCAGGTAGAGCTTCACGCTGGTGCCCTGCCCGATCGCGCTGTCGATGCGGATGTGACCGTTCGACTGGCGCACGAAGCCGTAGACCATGCTGAGCCCCAGCCCGGTGCCCTTTCCGTCGCCCTTGGTCGTGAAGAAGGGATCGAACGCCTGGGCCACGACCTCGGGCGGCATGCCGGTGCCGGTGTCTCCGACATCCACCAGCACATAAGGCCCGGGCGTCACGTCGGGATGGAGGGCGGCGTAGCGACGGTCGAGGGTGGCATTCGAAACCTCGACCCTGACGGTACCGCCATCGGGCATGGCGTCCCGCGCATTGATCGACAGGTTGAGGATGGCGTTCTCGAGCTGGCCTGCATCGACCTTTGCGTTCCAGGGATCGTCAGTCACCTTCAGCTCTATGGCGATGCGCTCGCCCAGCGAATGGCGCATCAGGTCCGCAAGGTCGCCGACCAGCCTCGCCACGTTCGTCGGCTGCGGCGTCAGCGGCTGGCGGCGCGCGAAGGCCAGGAGCTGCTGGGTCAGGCGGGCGCCGCGATCGGCAGCCGCCGTTGCGCTCTGCACCCGAGAGGCCATCGCGGCGTTGTCGCCGACCTCGCCTTTCAGCAGGTCCAGATTGGCGCGAATGACCTGCAGGATGTTGTTGAAGTCGTGCGCCATGCCGCCGGTGAGCTGGCCGGTCGCTTCCATCTTCTGGCCCTGGCGCAGTGCCGCCTCGTCATGCAGCTTCTCCGTGATGTCGATGCAGCGCACCACCGCGCCGCCACCCGACATCTCGCCGCGATAGATCTCGTAGTCGCGTCCGTCATGGGCGACGCGAACGACCGCGGAGCCCTTCGGGGACACGGCGCCGAGATCGAGCGGCAGAAGCAGCGCCCGGGTCGCGGGCGAGCGTTCGGACAGGAGCTGATCGAGCGTCGGCGGCGCCTGCTTCCCCGGTTCCCATTGCGCCAGCTTCGCGAAGGCCTCGTTCCAGGCCACCACCGTCTGCCGGTCATCGACCACGAAGATCGGGTCGTGCAGGCTTTCCAGCGTGGCCTGCAACAGCCGCGACCGGCCGGCGAGTTCGAGCTTGCTGCGCTCCAGCCGGGACGCGCTGCGCACGACGATATAGATGCCGACGATCAGGCAGACGAAAGCGCCGGCCATGACCAGCAGTCCCGCAATGTCGGCCTGCTCCTGCTCGGATCGCAGCGCCGTGACGCGCCGGGCGAGCAGCAGCCTCTGACCCTCGACCAGGGCATCTCCCAGCAGACGGATCTGTCCCAGCATCGCCCGGCCGGCGCCAGTGCGGTCGAGCGCAAGCGCGGCCTCGCGGCCGTTCAACTGGTAGGCGCCCACCGTTGCATTGAGCTGCTCGAATTTCTGCGCCGTGACGTCCCGGAATTCCTGGAACTGGCGCAGCGTGTCGGGATCGCCGGCCACCATGGCCTCGATCAGGCGCATGTTCGTCTCAATTCGCAGGCGCGCCCGTTCGTAGGGTTCGAGGCTCGTGATGTCGCCCGTCAGAAGGAAGCCGCGAATGCCGATCTCGGCGTCCTGCACCGCAATCACCATTTCGCGCATCAGGCCCATCGTCTCGTAGTTCGCGACCACGAGCCGCTGCTGGCGGGTGGCGGACTTGGAATGGGTCAGGGCCAGCATAAGGCCCGTCGCGATCAGCACGGCGAGCGTGATGCCCGCGATCACGCCGGTCGAGCGCGCCGATCGCAGCAGGCTAGGCATTTGCCGGATCGTCTGCCGCCGGCGTCGGGAAGGTCACGACCACCCGATTGCCGCCATCCGGCTTGCGCTCGATGACAACTTCGCCGCCGAGCTGCATGGCAAGCCCCCGGATCAGCGTGAGCGCGAAACCGCCCCGTCCGTCGGGCGCCGGCGCACCGGCATCGCGGGCGATGCCGTTGTCCTCGATGACGAGCTGCACCTCTTCGCCTTTCTCGCTGGTCTCGATGCGGATCTCCGGCGTCGGCGAGCGGCTGAAATCGTGGCTGAGGGCGATGCTGACGGCTTCGGTGACGATGAGACCGATCGGGATCGCGGTATCGGGACCGACCGCCATGATCGGTGCGCGGATATGATAGCGCGGCGCCTGGCGGCCCGCGGGCGTGCGGCCGACCGAGATCTGGCGCACGAGGTCGCTGATGAACTGCTGGAAGTCCACCAGCGACCAGCTCGAACGCTCGTAGAGATGGCGATGGAGAATCGACAACGTGAGTACGCGGTTCTGCGCATCGCCGAAGAAGCGACGGATCCGCGGCGACCTGATCTCTCCGGCCTGGAGGTTGAGCAGGCTCGATATCATCTGAAGATTGTTCTTCACCCTGTGGTGAATTTCACGAAGCATGTGGTCGCGCTGCTCGACATTCGCGCGCAGCGCCGCCTCGCGGCTGGTGATCGCTTCCGCCATCGCCGTCACGCCGGCGCCCACCGACGCCATTTCGGGCGACCACCGCTGCGGAGGAGCCAGCACGATGTTTTCACCGCGCGCGACCTTATCGGCAAAATCCTGAATGTAGCGCAGAGGCCGCACGCACCAGCGATCCGCGCCAAACCAGATCACCAGCAGGACGACGAACACCGACAGAACAACCAGCAGGAAACCGGTCCAGGGGGCGGACAGAAGCAACCAACCCTCGGGGGTCGGCGCCGACACCACGACGAAGAGTGCATTGCCGCCCACGGGTCTCACGCGAAACTCGTAGAAGGCAGCGTCCTGGCCCACGTCCGCGAAGGCCGCCCGGCTGCCGGTCAGGACGTCTGCGAGCCGTGCAGGCGCGGGCAGACGGCGCATCGCCTGAGCGTCTCCGCCGATTGCCGCCCCGGACCGATCGACCACCGCCACGGCGATCCCGGGAGGGCCCTCGACCTGGGCGGCAGTCTCGGCAAGCGCCTTGAGCGTGATGCCGGCGGCACACATGCCCACGAAGGCACCATCGCGCGTGACTGGCAGCGCGATGGGGATGATGGGTTTGGGGGCGATGCGGCTGACGATCGTGTCGCCGACGACGATCGTCGTCGACGAGCGGACCTTCTGGAAGAAGTCCCGGTCGGCGAAGCTCATCCCAAGGCCGGCGGGTGCCGTAGAACAACGCCCGATGCCCTGGCTGTCCGTGACGAACGCGGCCGAATACTGATCGGGGTAAGCGGCGAGCAGCTTCGACAGATAGCCCTCGCAACGGCCAACGGCCGACGGCTCTCCGGCGGCGGCGCCCTCGACCGAGTCGTCGGCACAGGCAGCCGACAGCATCCTCTGCGAGGCCTCGAACAGGCCGCCGTAGCGGGCGACGGACAGGTCGGCGACGGCCCCCAGCGCGGCGCTCAGGCGGGCGGCGCCGGCCGCCTCTTCCCTCTCAGCCTGCCAGGCCGCCAGCCCGAGGACAGGCAGCAACGCCAGTGCAACGAGCGTGACGAGCTTGGAGCGAAGCGACCAGCGCGCCACGAACCGCCTCGACTCAGATCGATACGGTATCGAGTGCCTGGGCGATCGCCGCACGCAGCAGATCGGGGTCGAACGGCTTGGAGATCACGAACGCAGGCTCGACCTGCTTGCCGGTGAGGAGCCGTTCGGGGAAGCCCGTGACGAAGATCACCGGCACCGACATCGACTTCATGATCTGGTTCACGGCAGAGATGCCGCTGTCGGAGCCGCGCAGCTGGATGTCGGCCAGCACGAGATGCGGCGAATGCTTCCTGGCGAGCTCGATCGCCGTCTTCTCGGTCGCGGCGATACCCACGACCTCGTGGCCGGCGTTGCGGACGATGTCGGCGACATCGAGCGCGATGACGGCTTCGTCCTCGATGACCAGAATGCGGACCGACGCGACGCGCTGCAGTTCACGGCGTGCTTCCTCGAGGCTGCGTTCCGCCTCGTCGACACTCACGCCCAGAATGTGGGCGGCATCGGAAATGGTGAAGCCCTCGAGTACGGTGAGCAGGAGCACCTGGCGCTGCATCGGCGCCATGTCGGTCAGCGATTCCTTGAGGCGCCCGCGAACGCTTTCGCTGCCGGACGCCCCTTCCTCGATCTCGCCGAAAGGCTGACGGAGTCGATGGAACAGCGCGAACACGCCGACCTTCGTATCCTCCGCCTCGGCAATCAGTTCCGGCTGCTGAACGGCCACCTCGGCGCAGAGACGAACCCATTCGTCGCCCTGCTGCTGCGATCCGGTAACGGCCCGGGCGTAGCGACGCAGGAAAGGAAGCGTCCTGGTGATCGCCTCCGAAACTTTCTTGGAAGCTACCTGCTCTTCAGCCACGTCGTTCTCCCTCATCACTCGAAAGTCGTTTCTCGCGTCACGCCGCACTGGATGCAACGCCTACCCTACGCCGTATGCGCCCGCAGACAACTTGCCGCTGGTCCCCGAAACGGCGCCGGCCCTCTTCGGCACCGACAAATGCGTAAGGACGGGCTCACCCGACCCGTCCGCAACGCCTCGTCTCCATCCTTTTAGGTTATCGCTCCGGCGCCGTCACCGCGCCGATCGTGGCACCCGCCGCACCGCCGATCACGGCACCGGCCACCGGGTTGCCGACGGTCGAGCCAACGACCGCACCGGTGCCGGCTCCGATCGCACCGCCCGTCAGAGCCCTGTCGACCGGTCGATTGCCGCACGCTCCGGTCACAAGGGCCAGAGACACCACCATCGACGCTGCCAAAAGTCTTTTCATGATCTTCCCCCGCAGAATATTCGCTTCAGTGAAGCCAACCCAGCATCCACATCAGAAGGAGCACGGGGATAGGAACCCCCAGAAACCAAAGG
>JAKFVZ010000550.1 GCA_021732965.1 Reyranella sp. | reverse complement strand
CGGTTGGTCCAGCGCCATTCGCGGCGCAGCTCCGGCTACCAGCTGTACGAATAGAACAGGCTCGGCACGTCGCAGCGCGCGCCGGGATAGCGGTTCCAGTACCAGGTCCCGCCCACGTCCGGCGCTGCCTCGAGGCCTCGAACCGACAGGCCGATCTCGCGCAGTTTGTGCAGCGCGTAGAGGCCGCCGAAGCCGGCTCCCACCACGACGAGGTCGCACTCGATGCCTGTCTCGACCGCATGCACGCGTTCCTGGACGGCCATTACTTTGCAAACTCCTCACATGGAAACGTTTCCAATTTAACCTTGCAAAGAGCGTCCATCATGTCAAATATGGCGCTTCGTATGACGGAAATCGTTTCCAGAGCGACCATTCGCGACGTGGCCCGAGCCGCCGGTGTTTCGGTGGGATCGGTGTCGCGCGCGCTGAACGGCGGGAAGAACGTCAGCGCCCGGGTGGCGCGCGACGTGGCCGCGGCGGCGGAGAAGCTCGGCTACCAGCCGGATTTCCAGGCGCGCAGCCTGCGCACGCGCACCACCGGCATGGTCGGCTGCCTGGTGTCCGACGTCGCCAACCCTCTCTACGCCAGCATCGTGCAGGCCGCCGAAGCGCGGCTGCGCGATGCCGGGCTGCTGATGGTCGTGGCCAACACCGCCAACGATCCGGCGCGCGAGCGGGCGATGGTCGCGGCCTTCCGCAGCCGCCGCCTCGACGGAATCCTGGTCGCGCCCGGCAGCGACGAGAACGACCGCGCGTGGCGTGAGCTTGCGACCGGTGGTGCGCCGGTCGTCATCCTCGATCGGGATGTGCCGCAGGAAGAGAGCACGCCGTGGCCGGCGGTGCTGGTCGATCATCGCGAGGGCGCAAGGACGGCCACGCGCTATCTGATCGGGCTCGGTCATCGCCGCATCGCGCTGCTGACGCCGGGTGCGCGCATGCGGCCGGGCCGCGAGCGCATCGCGGGCTTCAAGGCGGCTTTTGCCGAGGCCGATATCGATCCGTCGGGCGCGCTCGTCTGCCTGCAGGAATCGTCGATGGATTTCGCCCAGGGCGATGCGCTGGATCTCCTGCGCCGCGAGCAGCGGCCGACGGCGATCATCGCGCTCGGCACGCGCATCCTGGCGGGCGCGCTGCGCGCTGGGCGCGACCTCGGCCTCTCGGTGCCGGGCGACCTGTCGGTGATCGCCGTCGGCGACACCGATCTCGCCGCCGTGCATACGCCGGCGATCACGGCGCTGCGCTGGAGCCTGGAAGATGTTGGTCGCGCGGCGGCCGAGCTGTTGCTGCAACGGCTGAAAGGCGCCTCGGGCGAGGGCCAGTCGCGGGCGTTGCTGCCGGTCGATCTGGTGCTGCGGGAGTCCTGCGGGCCGCCGAAGACGACGTAATCAAGAACCATGTGGAGGAAAGAATGAGACTGCTGCGGCGGGCGTTTGCCCTGACTCTGGCCCTGGGCCTCGCGACACCGGCATTGGCGCAGACAGGCGACGCCAAATGGCCGAGCAAGCCGATCCGCCTGATCGTGCCGTTCGCCGCGGGCGGCGGCACCGACCTGGTGGCGCGTGCACTGGCCGAGAAGCTCGGCACCGCGCTCGGCCAGACCGTGGTCGTCGACAACAAGCCGGGGGCGTCGGGCATCATTGCGATGGAGGCAGCGCAGAAGGCGCCGGCGGACGGCTATACGCTGGTCCTGGGATCGGCCAGCACCGTCGTCGTCAATCCGGCGGTGTTGCCCGACCTGCCCTACGATCCGGTGAAGGATTTCGAGCATCTGGCCGACATCGGTTCGGCCACGGTCGTGATGGTGGCGAGCCCCGACTATCCGGTGAAGGACCTGCGCGACGTGATCGCGCTGGCCAAGGCCAAGCCCGGCGAAGTGAATTACGGCACCTGGGGCAATGGCTCCACGGGTCATCTCTGCGCCGAGATCATCCGCGCCGGTACGGGCATCAACATGACCCATGTGCCCTACAAGGGCGCCGCGCCGGTGCTGAACGACGTGGCGGCGGGCCATATCAAGCTCGGCTTCTCCGACGTGCAGTCGGCGGTGCCGATGGTGAAGTCGGGCAAGGTGAAGGTGGTGGTCTCCTGCACACGCCGCTCGATCAACTTCCCCGACGTGCCGGGCTTCGTGGAGCAGGGCGTCGATTTCGACTTCGTCTGGCGCTACGACCTGATGGCGCCGATCAACACGCCCAAGCCGATCGTGCAGCGCCTGCATGCGGAGCTGATGAAGATCCTGGCGATGCCCGACATCAAGGCGCGCTGGGCCGAGTTCGGCATGACCGCCTCGACCATCAGCCCGGACGATCTCAAGGCACAGACGGCAAAGGACATCGCGACGCTGCGCAAGATCGCGCAGCAGGCGAACATCAAGCCATGACCGCCGCCGTCGTCACCGGCGCGGCCAGCGGATTGGGCCGCGCCATCGCGCATCGCTTCGCGAAGGAAGGCGTCAAGGTCGCGTTGTGGGACCTCGATCTTGCCGGCGCGAAGCGTACCGCCGAGGAGATCGGCGCGCTCGCAACGCCGTTCGCCGTCGACATCACGGACACGTCGGCGGTGAAGGCCGCTTGGGCGGCGACCAAGGCGGCGCTCGGCACGGCTTCGATCCTGGTGAACAGCGCCGGCATCCTCGGCCCCTCGGCCGGCATCGCCTCGTATCCCGAGGAGCAATGGCACCGCGTGCTCGACATCAATCTCAACGGCACATTCCGCTGCTGCCAGGCGGCGGTGCCCGACATGGTGGCGGGCGGCTACGGCCGCATCGTCAACATCGCCTCGATCGCCGGCAAGGACGGCAATCCCTACGTCGCGGCCTACGTGGCCTCCAAGGCCGCGGTCATCGGGCTCACCAAGTCGATGGGCAAGGAACTCGCGACGACGGGCGTGCTGGTGAACGCGATCTCGCCGTCGGCCTCGGAGACGGCGATCTTCGGCCCGCTCACCGATGAGCGGCGCGCGAAGCTTTTGGCCAACGTGCCGATGGCGCGCATGGTACGGCCGGAGGAAGTGGCGGAGCTGGCCTTCTGGCTGTCGTCGCCGGCGTGCTCTTTTTCGACCGGCGCCGTGTTCGACATCTCGGGCGGCCGGGCGACGTACTGAGGAAGGGTTTGGCCGTTCTTTCTCAGGCGCTCCCGGACATTGCCGAAGGCAATGTCCTGACGCTTAACCGCTAAGCTGAGCTTCGCTCAGCTTAGCGACCTTCACGCCACCAGGCGGCGGCGATGGCCATCAGGAAGGCGAGCGCCACGAGGATGCCGGGGAGCAGCGGGAGCTGGTTGATGCCGGCGACCGTGTAGCCCTCGTTGCGGCGCAGGCCGATCCAGTCGGATCCGCCGGCGGCGCGGCCGGGGCGGACGGTGCGGATGTCGGGCTCGGACTGGTCGGCGATCCACATCAGGCCGCCGCCGGTCGCGTCGACCAGCGGCTTCAGCTTGGCGTCGGTCGCACGCACATCGGAGAATTCCAGCGGGTCGGGACTGCCGACCGCGGCGACGGTGCGCAGCGTGCCGTCGTCGAAGCGGTAGAGGCCGGGCTTGTCGACATCGACCAAGGCGAGGCCGAGGCCCGGCGCGGTCTGGCGCAGGTCGAGCGTGCGCGTGGCACCGCCCGGCGACGTCATGGTGACCTGCGGGAAGGTCGCGGCCAGCGTGCGGCGCGTGATCTCGATGCGGCCGCCGACGGCGGTGGCGCGCAGCGCCTCTTCCTCGAGGTCCGGTTCCTTCATCAGCCAGTGCGCGACGCGGCGCACCAGCTCGGGCTGCGGGCCGCCGCCGTCGATGCCGCGGTTCCAGAGCCAGAGGTGATCGGACAGGAGCTGCGCCACGCGGCCTTCGCCGACCCGGTCGAGGATCACCAGCGGCTTCTCCTCGGCGCCGGCCAGCACGGCGTTGCCGCGCTCGGTGCGCGACGTGATCAGGCGGAACCAGCGGCCCCATTCCGGCTCCTTGTTGGGATCGCCGGCCTGCGGGAGGTTGGCCGTCACCGGATGACGCTGGCCGATCTCGGTGACCTTGGGCTTGAAGCCGGTCTCCACCACGTCGCCCGTGGGCGCGCCCGGCAGGATGGCGCCGAGCGGCGTGCGGTAGAGCGAACGCTGGGTGGCGAAGACAGGACCGACCGAGACGAGCAGGGCGCCGCCGCCCTTCACGTACTCGGTGATGTTGCGGAAGTAGTCGCGCGTGATCAGGTTTCCCGACTCGTAGCGGTCGAAGATGATCAGGTCGAATTCCTTGAGCTTCTGCTCGAACAGCTCGCGCATCGGGAAGACGATCAGCGACAGTTCGCGCACCGGCGTGAAATCGTCCTTCTGCGGCGTGCGCAGGATGGTGAAGTGCACGAGGTCGACCGCGGGATCGCTCTTCAGCAGGTTCCGCCACGCCCGCTCGCCCTGGTAGGGCTCGCCCGACACCAGCAGCACCCGCAGCCGGTCGCGCACGCCGTTGATGGTGAACAGCGCGCGGTTGTTGTCGAGGGTAAGTTCGCTCTGGCCGGGGCCGACTTCCAGCTCGACGACGTTGGCGCCGGGATTCCCGACCGTGATCGGCAGCTCGACCGAGCGGCCGACCGGAACGTCGACGCGCTTCTCGACCTCGCCGCCGACCGAGAGCGTGACGGGCGCGGTCCCGCCAGCAGGGTCCTCGATCCGGAACTTGGCGACGACGTCGCGGCCGACCACGCCGAAGCGCGGCGACTGTTCCAATACGATCAGGCGGTCACGTTCGTTCTTCCTGCCCGCGATAAGCGCATGCACAGGCGCGCCGCCCAGTTCCGGCGGCACCCCGGCCGGCACATCGTGGACCTGGCCGTCGCTCAGCAGCACCACGCCGGCGAGGCGCTCCGGCGGAATCTCGACCAGCGCCGAGCGCATCGTGTCGATCAGGCGCGTACCGCCCGGCCGTTCGCTGCCGAGCTGGATCTGCGACGGCGGCAGCACGACCTCGCGGACTTCCAGCCCGTCCTGCTGGCCGAGCTTGCGCTTCAGCGACTCGCGCGCGGTCTGGACCTGCTGGCGGCGTTCGCCGATCGCCATGGAATCGCTGTCGTCGACGACGACCAGCGCCACGTCGGCGATGGGCTTGCGCTGCTCCTCGATCAGCGAGGGATTGGCCAGCGCCGCCAGCACGACGACGAGCGAGCCCAGCCGCCAGATCGTGCCCCGCGCGCCCGCGCGCAGGCCGAGCAGGACCAGGACGAGTCCGATCGCGCCCAGGACGGCCAGGACCGTCCAGGGCAGCAGCGGATCGAAGGCGACCGAGACGGCCGACGTCATGTTCATCGCCTCAACCTCTGCATGATGTCCGGCAGGTGAACCTGGTCATCCTTGTAGTTGCCGGTCAGCGCATGCATCACGAGGTTCACGCCGAAGCGGTAGGACATCTCGCGCTGCGTCTCGCCGCCGGGTGACACCGGCATCAGGCCGCGGCCACGCTGGTCGGTGGCCCAGGCGCCGGCATAGTCGTTGGAACCGATCAGGATCGTGGTCACGCCGTCGTTGACGCGGCCGCCGCCCGACTCGATCCAGAGCTTCCCGCCCTGCCAGCGGCCGGGCATGTCGGACAGGAGATAGAACGCACGGCTCAGCACATGGTCCGGCGGCATTGCGACCAGCGGCGGCGTCTCGACGCCGGCCAGCAGGCGCTTGAGGTCGGGATTGCCGCCGGCCGGACGATCGAACGTCATGTGCTGGTCGCGCGTGTCGATGAAGATGATGCCGCCAGTCCGCAGGTAGCGGTCGAGCGCGGCCTGCGCGCGCGGCGACAGCGGCGGCTGCGTCGAGGTCACGGGCCAGTAGATCAGCGGATAGAGACGCGGTTCGTCGCGTTCGAGATCGAGGCCGACCGGATCGGCGGGCTCGACCGAGGTACGGCTGCGCAGGATCTCGCTCAGGCCCTCGAGGCCGGCCTTGCTGATGTCGTCGACTTCCTTGTCGCCGGTGACGATGTAGGCGAGGCGGATGTCGAGTGAGCCCTTCAGCGCCTGTTCGTCGGTGAGCGGCGGCGGGCCGGGTCTTGCAGCCGGCGCCGTCGCCGCGGTGCCGGGACGCTGCGGAGGTGCGGGCTGCTGCGCCTGAACGTCGGGCGAGCCGGTGAAGACCAGTGCGGCCAGCAGCAAGGCGGCAGGCGCCGCGCGACCGAAGCGGACGGCCTTGGGCAGCAGGCCACGCAGCCACAGCGAGATCAGCAGGTCGGCGAGCAGCAGCAGGAGCGCCGCCAGCAGGAACCACTTGGAAAGATCGGTCTCGCCGCCTTCTGAGAGCCTGTCCGTCGAAATGCCGCTCGGCAGCGCCAGCGGCTTGGGCGCGGGGATGCGGCCGCCAATGTTGAAGGCGACCTGTGCGTTCTCGTCACCGTAGAGGCCCGGCGGGGAGGAGGGCCTGGGCTGGAAGGTCTCGGTGGCGTCGGCCGGCAACGTCTGGATGCCGGCGGGCGGCGCGCCGAGGCGGCCGAAGCCGTCGAGTGTGCGCCACGGCTTCAGCGCCTTGTTGACGCCGTCGCCGGCGACGCCGCGCGAGAGGGTCACGAGACGCTGCAGCATGTTCACGAACAGGCCCGACAAAGACATGTTGCTCCAGCCGGTGTTCGCGGTGGTGTGGATCAGTACGAGATAGCCCTGGCCGCGCTTCTCGGCGGTGACCAGCGGGGTGCCATCGGCCAGGCGCGCCCAGGTCTTGTCGGCGAGGTCGGGCGTCGGCTCGGCCAGCACCTGCTGCGAGATGCGCACATCCTTGGGGATCGGAATGCCGAGGAAGGGGCTGTTGGGCGGGAACTCGGCCAGCGAACTGGGCTGGCCCCAGCTCATGATGCCGCCCAGCGCACGGTCGCCGAGGCGCAGCTTGGTCGGCACGAGCGTGTCGGCGCCAGCCGCGAGGTTGGGACCCGCAAAGCGCACGGCGACGCCACCGCGCTCGATCCACTTGGCAATCTCCTCGCGGTCGTTGGCCGACGGTGCCGCGCCGTCGGGGATCAGCAGCACGGCGGTGTTGCGCGTCAGCACCGATTCGCGATCGCCGATGCTCAGACTGACATAAGGGTCGAGCGCACGTTCGAGGAAGTAGATTTCCTGCAGCAGCGGCTGGTTACCGGCAGTCGCCCGCTCGCCCAAGATGGCGACGGGCCGGCGGCGATGGCGTTCGTCGAGCAGGATCGTGCTGCCGGCGCCGCCCTGCGCCTCGATGTCGAGGCGGGCCATGCGGTTGCGCAGCTCGGGCGGGATGGCCAGCACGCCTTCGCCCTGCGTCGCGGTCGCGGCGAAGTCGAGATCCATGCGGGCCACGACACGGCCCTGCTCGTCAGACGCCTGGATCGCGGTCTTGCGGGGGCCGTCGGCGGCGGCGCGCAGCGCACGCACCTTGAGGTCACGGCCCTCGGCGACGGGCGGTAGCAGAAGGAGCGGCGTCGTTGCCTGGTCGGGCAGCAGAACCTGCAAACCGTCGAAGCGGCGCAGGCGTTCGGCGAGGCGGGTCGCGCCTTCGTCCTCGAGACCGTCGCTCAGCCACACGGCATAGGCGCCCGGATCGATCTGCATCTGGTCGATCGCCGTGGCCGCGGCCGTGCGATCGGTCGGCCAGGGCTTGGGGCGGAAGGCGCGCAGCAGTGTGCGGGCCTCGTCGGGTCGCATCGCGCCGCGGCGCACGGCGGGCGCATCGAGCGGTGCCGGCGCGGTGCCGACCAGCACGACAGGGCGGTTGGCGCGTTCGGCGCGCTGGATCAGCCGCTCGGCATGGGCGGTGCGCGTGGCCCAGCCGGGGGCGCTCGACCAGCCATCGTCGATCACCAGCAGCAGCGGTCCGCGGCCCGGCAGGTCGGCCTGCGGGTTCAGCAGCGGCCGGGCGACGGCGAGAATCAAGGCGGTCGCCAGCAGCAGCCGCAGCAGCAACAGCCACCACGGCATCTTCATCGGCGTCTGCTCGGCGGGCTCCAGTCCGACCAGCAGGCGGATCGCCGGGAAGCGCACGAGCTTGGGCAGCGGCGGGATCAGCCGCAGCAGGAAATAGATTGCCGGCAGGGCCACCAGCAGGGCCAGCATGCCGGGAGCCGCGAAGGCGAAGGCGCCGAGACTCAGCATGTCATCAGGCCATGTTCAGCCGACCCATGTCGGCCATGGCGAGGTAAAGCGACAGAAGCACGGTCTGCGGCGAACGGTCGGTGCGATGCAGATGCACCGTCCAGTTGGCCGGTCGGGCCAGGCGGTTGAGGCCTTCCTTCTGGGCCGCGAGGCGCGCGCCATAGGCGGCGCGCACGGCTTCGACCCGGCGGATCGTGTGCTGGCCCTCGGCTTCGAGGCCCTCGAATTTCACGTGACCGTCGAACGGCAGTTCTTCCTCGGCGGGATCGAGGATCTGCACGAGATGGCCGCGCACGCCGACGCTGGCGTAGTAGCGGATGATCTCCTCTATCTTCTCCAGCGGGTCGAGCCAGTCGGACACCAGCACGATCGTGCCGTGAGCGGGCAGCGGCACCATCGGCGGCAGGCTGGCCGGCGTGCGCGTCGTGTCGCGGCTCTCGTCGAGCAGGGTCTCGGCCACGCGGCGTACGGCGACGCGGCCGGAGGTCGGGCGCATGCCGCCGCCCAGCACGGCGACGCGCTCGCCGGCATCGGCCAGCAGGCTCGCGACGGCCAGCGTGATCAGTTCGGCGCGCACCGCCTTGGTGTCGATGTTCTTCAGCGAGGCGTACTGCATCGAGGGCGACGCATCGCGCCACAGCCAGATGCTGGCGGCGGCCTCCCATTCGGTCTCGCGCACGAACAGATGCCGGCTGCGCGCGCTCTGGCGCCAGTCGATCTGGCTCGCGCTGTCGCCGTCGCGATAGGGCCGGTATTGCCAGAAGGCATCGCCCTGGCCGACGCGCCGACGTCCGTGCACGCCCTGGATGACGGTCGCGGCGACGC
>JAKFVZ010000628.1 GCA_021732965.1 Reyranella sp. | reverse complement strand
CGCCCGGTGACCTGGTGCTGATGTGGGAAACCGGCCACTTCGCTTCGCTTTGGAAGAAGATGGCTGACAAGCTTGGAATCAAATCCGAATTCATGGGTGGAGACTGGCGTAAGCCGGCAGATCCCGCGGCTATCGAGAAGCGCCTGAAGGAAGATGCCGGTCACGCCATCAAGGCGGTCTGCATCGTCCACAACGAGACCTCTACGGGCGTCGTGAGCGACATCTCGGCGGTCCGGCGCGCAATCGACGCGGCGAAGCATCCGGCCCTGCTCCTGGTCGACACGATCTCGTCGCTGGGATCGGTCGACTACCGACACGACGCCTGGGGCGTCGACGTGACCGTGGCCGGCTCCCAGAAGGGCCTGATGCTGCCGCCCGGCCTCTCCTTCAATGCCCTCAGCGAGAAGGCGATCGAAGCCTCCAAGTCGTCGAAGATGGTGAAGGCGTTCTGGAACTGGGACGAGATGCTGACGGCCAATGCCAACGGCTGGTTCCCCTACACGCCCGCCACCAACCTCCTCTACGGCCTCAGCGAAGCCTGCGACATGCTGCTGGAGGAAGGGCTCGACGCGGTCTTTGCGCGCCACACCCGCCATGCCGAGGCGACGCGCGCCGCCGTCACCGCCTGGGGCCTCGAGATTCTGTGCAGCGATCCCTCGGCCTACTCGGGTTCGCTGACGGCGATCGTCATGCCCGAAGGCCACGACGCCGATGCCTTCCGCAAGGTGGCGCTGGAGAACTTCAACATGTCGCTCGGCCAGGGCCTCACCAAGGTCGCGGGCAAGGTCTTCCGCATCGGCCATCTCGGCGACTTCAACGACCTGATGCTGATGGGCACCCTTTCCGGGGTCGAGATGGCGCTCGGCCTCGCCGGGGTGCCCCACAAGGCCGGCGGCGCTCAGGCCGCCCTCACCTACCTGCGCGACACCGCCCCCGGCGCCCGGAAGGGCTGATCCGGGGCGGCGCTAGCCCGGGATCGATAGCGGGCCGGGATCGCCGCCGACAGGACGGCGCAGACACGCGACGTGGTGGCCGGGCGCCACCTCGAGGAGCGGCGGCGCGGTCACGCGGCATTCCGCCGTCGCGTACAGGCAGCGTGTGTGAAAGTGACAGCCGGGTGGCGGCCTGGCCGGGCTCGGCACGTCGCCCTGCACGATCTTCTTTCTCATCCCGCGGCGCTTGGGATCGGGTGCGGTCGCGGCCGACAGCAGCGCCTCGGTGTACGGATGCAGCGGCTGGGTGAAGAGCGTGCGCTTGTCGGTCAGCTCGACGATGCGGCCCAGATACATCACGGCGATGCGGTGGCTGATGTGCCGCATGACCGCAAGGTCGTGGCTGATGAACAGGTAGGCAAGGCCATATTCCTCCTGCAGGTCGATCAGCAGGTTCAGAACCTGCGCCTGCACCGAGACGTCGAGCGCCGAGACCGGCTCGTCGGCCACGATCACGTCGGGATTCACCGACAGGGCCTTGGCGATGCCGAGCCGCTGGCGCTGGCCGCCGGAAAACTCATGCGCGAACTTGCGCATCGCCTCGGGCCGCAGGCCGACGCGCTGGAAGAGCTGCGCCACCCGCTCGTCGCGCTCCGAATCCTTTGCGATGCCGAAATTCTCCAGCGGCTCTCCCACGATGGTTCCCGAAGACAGGCGTGGGTTCATCGAGGAGTACGGATCCTGGAAGATCGTCTGGATGCGCCGGCGATGCGGCCACATGGCGCCGGGCTTGAGCGCGGTCACGTCCTCGCCCGCCAGCACGATCTTGCCGGCGGTCGGCTCGATCAGCTTCAGCACGACCTTGCCGATCGTCGACTTGCCGCAGCCCGACTCGCCCACCAGGCCCAGCGTCTCGCCGCGGCGGATCGAGAAGGTGACGCCGTCGACCGCCCTTACCTCGCCGACCCGGCGTTGCAGGAGGCCGCCATGGATCGGGAAATGCTTTACGAGCCCCTCGACCCGCAGGACGGGTGCCTCGCTCATGCCGCCCTCCTCACGCTGTCGATCTCCCAGCAGGCGACGAGATGACCCGCGCCGGCGTCCACCAGCGGCGGCGCATCGCGGCGGCACCGGTCGGTCGCGAAGCCGCAGCGCGGCGCGAAGGCGCAGCCGATGATCGGCTGGGTGAGAATCGGCACCAGGCCCGGGATCTCCTGCAGGCGCGGACGCGTGCCGGCGGCATCGGCCTCGACGTCGAGCCGCGGGATCGCGCGCATCAGCCCGCGCGTGTAGGGATGCAACGGCTCATCGAACAGCGCCTCGACGGCCGCCTGCTCGACCTTGCGGCCGGCATACATCACCACGACGCGCTCGGTCGTTTCGGCCACGACCCCGAGATCGTGCGTGATGAGCACGATGGCGGTGCCCGTCTTCTCCTTGAGCTCGATCATCAGGTCGAGGATCTGCGCCTGGATGGTGACGTCGAGCGCCGTGGTCGGCTCGTCGGCGATCAGCACCTGCGGATCGCAGGAGAGCGCCATGGCGATCATCACCCTCTGGCGCATGCCGCCCGAGAGCTGGTGGGGATATTCGTCGAGCCGGCGGCGCGCGTCGGCGATGCGCACCAGGTCGAGCATCTCGAAGGCACGCTCGCGGGCCGCCTTCCACGACACGCCGAGATGGCGCACGACGTTCTCGGCGATCTGCGTACCGACCGTGAGAACCGGATTGAGGCTGGTCATAGGCTCCTGGAAGATCATCGAGATGCGATGACCGCGCAGGCGCTTCATTGCCTCGTCGGAGAGCGTCGTGAGTTCCTCGCCCTCGAACTTGATCGACCCCGAGGCGATGCGGCCGGTCTCCGGCGGGATCAGCCGCAGGATCGACATGGCCGTCACCGACTTGCCGCAGCCGGATTCGCCCACGATGCCCAGCGTCTCGCCGCGCGCCACGTCGAACGAAACGCCGTCGACGGCGCGCACGATGCCGTCCAGGGTGCTGAACTGGGTGTGGAGATCGCGAACTTCTAGAATCGCGCTCATAGCCGCCTCGCCAGTCGGGGATCGAGCCGGTCGCGCAGGCCGTCGCCCAGCAGATTCACGGCGAGGACCGTGACCGCGAGAAACGCGCCTGGGATCATGATCGTCCAGGGGGCGATCTGAAAGAAAGTGCGGCCCTGGGCGATGATGTTGCCCCAGCTCGGCACTTCCGGCGGAACGCCGGCACCGAGGAAGCTCAAGCCCGCTTCGACCAGCATGGCCGAGGCACAGACATAGGTCGATTGCACGATCAGCGGCGCCAGCGTGTTGGGCAGGATATGGCGCGTCAGCAGCTTCCAGTTCTTCGTGCCGCCGGCGATGGCGCTCTCGATATAGGGCTGGGCCCGGATCGACAGCACGACGGCGCGAACCACGCGCACGATGCGCGGCACCTCGGGAATGACAATGGCCACGATCACGATGCCGAGGCCCGGCCGCGACAGGGTGATCAGCGCGATGGCCAGCAGGATCGAGGGGATGGCCATCAACCCGTCCATTACGCGCATGACGAGCGCATCGACCTTGCGGAAGTAGCCACACGCCAGACCGAGCGCGAGGCCCAGGATGCTGGAGAAGGCCGCCACCGAGAGGCCGACGATCAGCGACACCCGCGCGCCGTAGACCGTGCGGGAGAACACGTCGCGGCCGAACTGGTCGGTGCCGAACCACCAGCGCTCCGAAGGCGGCCGCAGCCGGTTGACCGGCGCGATCTTGAACGGGTCGCTGGTGGCGATGAGCGGTGCGAACACCGCCATCACGATCAGGATGCCAAGCAGCACCCCGCCGAATGCGATCGTCGGATTGCGCCGGACCGCCCGCCATAGCGAGAAGCGGCGGGCGGGCGGCAGAGCGAGGTCGTCGGTTACTACGGCCATGTCAGTACCGGATCCGCGGATCGAGGAAGGCGTAGGAGATGTCGATGATCAGGTTCACCAGCACCTTGGCGCCGGCAAAGACCAGGATCAGCCCCTGCACCACCGGATAGTCGCGCTTCAGCACGGCGTCGACGGTGAGCCGGCCGAGGCCAGGGATGTTGAACACCGTCTCGGTGATGACGACGCCGGAGATCAGGAGCGCGATGCCGATGCCGATCACCGTGACGATCGGCACGGCGGCATTCTTGAGCGCGTGCAGCAGCAGGACGCGATTGGTCGCCAGGCCCTTGGAATTGGCGGTGCGCATATAGTCCTGCGCCAGCACCTCCAGCATCGACGCGCGCGTGGTGCGGGCGATCAGCGCCATGTACGTGATGCCCAGCGCCATCGACGGCAGGATCAGGCTCTGGACGAATGGCCACAAGCCTTCCTTGATCGGCTGGTAGCCCTGCACCGGCAGGAGCTGCCACTTAACGGCAAAGAAATAGATCAGGATGTAGGCCAGCACGAAGACCGGCATGGCGAAGCCCAGCACGGCAAACCCCATGACCAGCCGGTCCACCAGCTTTCGCGCCTTCCATGCCGCCAGGACGCCGATGGGAATGGCCATCGCCACGGCCACGAACAGGGTCGAGAGCGTCAGCGCGACCGTCGGTTCGAGACGCTGCGAGATCAGCCGGGTCACGGGCAGGTTGGAGAAGATCGAAACGCCCATGTCGCCGCGCAGAAGCTGCGAGGTCCACACCACGAACTGCTCGACCATCGGCCGGTCGAGGCCGAGCTTGGCACGCACCGCGGAGATCGCTTCCGCCGTGGCGTCCTCGCCGGCGATGATCGCCGCCGGGTCACCCGGTGCGAAGCGCAGCAGGAAGAAGACGAACAGCGCCACCACGGCCATGACGGGCAGAGTGGCGAAGAGACGGCGGACGATATAGGCGGTCATGACGAGGCCTTGCCCGGATCAGGCAAGGCCTCCTTGCGTGCGACGGCTACGCGTACTCGGGACGCCATTACTTCTTCGTGATCCCCCAGAGCACGGCGAGACCCGTGTTTGGCACGATGCCGTCGATCCGGTCGGCGCGATAGGCGAGCGGCGTGTCCCACTGGCCGAACGGGATGTAGACGACCTGCTCCATCGCACGGGCCTGCAGGTCGTTGGCGATCTTCTTCCGCTCCTCCTCGGTCTGCGCCATGCCGAAGGCATTGCGCAGCTCCTCGATCTTGGCGTCGCAGGGCCAGCCGAACAGGCCCTTGTCGCAGGCCGCGCCGATCCATGTGTGCAGCACGGGATTGGCCGAGCCGACGCCGCCCGAGGTGGTGACGAAGATGTTCCAGCCGCCCTGCGCCGGCGGGTCCTTCTTTGCACGACGCGAGACGACCGAACCCCAGTCCATCGACTGGGCGTCGACGTTGATGCCGGCCTCGCGCATCGCCTGGATCAGCACCTGCGTCGCCGGCGTGATCGTGGCGTGGTCGGTCGCCGACAGGACGGTGATCGGTTCACCCTTGTAACCGGCCTCCTTGAGGAGCTGCAGGGCCTTCTTCGGATTGTACTCCTTCATCCACTCGCGGCCGCCGGCACTCTCGTACGGGCCGCCGCAGGTCAGGAGTGCCGGGCAGACCTTGTAGTATTTCGGGTCGCCGACGATGGCGCGCAGGAAGTCTTCCTGGTTGATCAGGTAGTACATCGCCTGCCGCGCCTTCACGTTGTCGAACGGCGGCTGGAGGTGGTTGAGGCGGATGAAGCCCTGCGTGCTGTCGATCTTGCCGGTCTTCATCAGCTTCACGCCGCGGGCCTTCTCCAGCAGCGGCAGGAAGTCGTTGGTCGGCGCTTCGTAGAAATCGATCTCGCCGTTGATCAGGGCCGACATCGCGGTCTGCGGATCGGAGATCCAGACCAGTTCGATACGGTCGACGCCCGGAACCTTGGCGCCGGCGAAGGACGACGGCGGCTCGGTGCGCGGCTGGTAGTCCTTGTTCTTGAGATAGACGGCCTTGCTGCCCGGAACCCACTGGTCCTTGGCGAACATGTAGGGGCCGGACCCGACCGCCTCCTTCACCTGCTGCTGCGGATCGGTCAGCGCGTCCTTCTCCCGCATGATCGCGGGGATGGAGCTGGAGGTCTTGCCCAGCGACTCGAGCACCATGCCGTAGGGTGCGCGGAGCACCATGGTGAAGGTCTTGTCGTCGACCGGTTCCATCTTGGTGACGAAGCCCATCAGGCGCTGGCCGACGCCGTCCTTGGCGCCCCACCGCTTCAGCGAGGCAATGACATCCTTGGTCGTGACCGGCGAGCCATCGTGGAACTTGAGGCCGTCGCGCAGGGTGAACGTATAGGTCAGCCTGTCGGGGCTGACCTCGTACTTGCCGACCATCTGCGGCTGGGGCTTCTGGTCGGCGTTGTTGCCGAACAGGGTGTCATAGATCAGCGCGCCATGGATGTTGGCGATGGTCTGGGTCGTCCAGATCGGATCGATGACGCGCACGTCGGCGTGCATCACGGCTTTGAGGACCTTCTCCTGCGCGAGCGCCGGGCCCGCGACAAAGGGAACGGCCAGCGCGAGCGCGCCCGCGAAGATGCGTTTGAACATTGTAAACTCCCTTACTCCCCGCAGAGAGTATGCAAAGCTGCGATCCGACTTGTCCAGCGCGACGCTAGTAGATGAGCCCGCGCGGCCTGGCGCCTTCGTCGAGCGGCCAGATCGGGCGCTCGACCTTCGTGTACGGTACCTTGCGGTGGTCCCGCGGCAACGGACCGCTCGATTCGACGTAGATCACCTTCTCGGCGATCGGCCCGTAGGCCGCCATGAAGTGATTGGTCGATTTCACGACGACGAGCTTCCGCTGGGTCGGATCGATCCCGACGTTGGTGAAAAGCTCCAGGCCGGTCGCCTGCGTCCGCTTTGAAATCAGGACCACCTCGACCCCGCCGATGCGGACTGCCGCACAGTCTCCCACCGGCACCTGCGTCGGTCCGAAACTCTGCCAGGCGTCGCGCTTCAGACCGATGATCTCGACCTCGGCATCGACCGGCTGGCCCGAGCTGGGCGCGATCTTGCCGCCGAAGCGCAGGCCGATGCGGGCGCCGAGGCCGGCATCGAAGCAGATGCGAACCGCGATGGGATCCCAGATCGGTCCCAGGCAGGCACTCTCGACGTTCTTCTCGATCAGGTGCTTCAGGATGTCGGTATTGTCCGATGGCGCGCCGCCGCCGGCATTGTCCGAAGGATCGGCAATGACGACGGGCAGGTCGTTGAAGGCCACGCCTTCGCCGATGCCGGCCGCGACGCCGAGCGCCTGCGGCGCGGTCTTGCCGCGCAGGCCGACGAGTTCCTCGCCCAGCTGCGTCGCCAGCGCATCGGCCTTCTTCTTGTCGCCATCGGCGATGACCAGAACGCGCGTGCCGATCTCCGGAACGTCGCCATAGGGAAAGCAGTGGGCGATCGACACCGAGAGGATCCCGTCCTTGCCTTCCATCGCCATGATCCGGTCGACGATACCGCGCATCGGCTGCATCGTCGTCGGATAGCTCTGGATCTGCCGGCAGTCATAGACCGACATGACAGGCTTCGCCTTGCCGCGCAGCGTCGCCAGCACGAGATCGAGCACGTCTTCCGCTCGCTCGACGACGTCGGTGTGGGGAAATTCCTTGTAGAGGACGATGATGTCGGCATTCGACACCCGCTTCATGGTGAGATGACAATGCGGGTCGAGTTCGACGCCGATCACGCATTTCGGCCCCACGATCGCGCGGCATCGCTCGATGATGTCGCCTTCGACGTCGTCGTAGCCGTGCGCCACCATCGCACCGTGCAGACCGAGCAGCAGCCCGTCGACCGGCAGCGCCGCCTCGAGCTGGCCCAGGATCTCGTCCCGCATGGTCTCGTAGTCGGCGCGATTGGTCGTGCCGGCGGGGCTGGCGGCGAAGCAGCTTCCCTCGATCAGCTCGAAACCTTCTTCCCGGGCGCGGGCGCGGGCCACGAACAGCGGCGCGGTGCACATGCGCGGTGCATCTGTCGGATGCTCGCCGGCCCCGAAAAACACCGACTCGCGATAATTCTCCAGGCTCGTCGGCAAGGGGGAGAAGGTGTTGGTTTCGGTGGCCAGCGTGGCCGAGAAAAGACGCATGGTGCTCCTAGGGGACGATGCCGTCGGGAAGAGAGGCGCAATGCCGGGCGATGGCGCCGGGCGTCGTCAGCCATATCGCGTCGCGATGGCGCGCGACATGGCGAAGTGCGCGCTTGAGATGCCGCAGCCGGTGCGGCTGACCGACGATGTAGGCGTGCAGCGCGATGCCCATCACCAGCGGCCGTTCCTGGGACAGTTCCAGCATCTCGTCGAACTGGTCGACGATCATGTCGGCGAACGCGTCGCCGCCGATCTTGCGGCCCACGATCTGCGGAATGTCGTTCACTTCCTGCGGATAGGGCACGGCGAGGATGCGCCTGTCGTCGCGGCACCGGAACCAGATGGGCTGGTCATCCATGCACCAGTCCAGCAGGTAGCGATAGCCCGCTTCGGCCAGCAGGTCGGGCGTGACGTGGCTGTGGGAGATCCACGGTCCGAGCCAGCCTTCCGGCGCGCTACCTTCGGCCTCCGCCAGCCGTGCCGTCGCTTCGCCGATGAGGGCTCGTTCGCCCGGCTCGTCGAGCACGCCCTGTCGTTCGGCATTGGTACGGCCATGACCGACGATCTCGTCGCCGCGCGCCCGGCAGGCGGCGACCAGGTCCGGCGCATAATCGTACATCGCGCTGTTGACCAAAGCGGCCATCGGCAGCCGCAAGGCATCGAAGGCGTCGAGCATGTACCAGGCGCCGACGCGATTGCCATAGTCGCGCCATGCATAGTTGAGAATATCGGGATGCGGACCTCCAGGCGCCAGTTCCGCACCAAGCCCCTCGCCGTAGGAAAAATGCTCGAGGTTGAGGGCAAAGTAGACGGCAAGCCGTCGGCCAGCCGGCCATGTGTAATCGGCGCGGCCCCGAAGGGGTGCGTAGGCGTAGCGATTGTGCGTCTTGAGTTCCATTCCGACAAATTAACGCCGCATGCCAGAAAGGGCTACGGTTAGCCATGCTCGATCGTGAGCTGGCGGGATATCATGAATTCAAATTCGGAAAGGT
>JAKFVZ010000629.1 GCA_021732965.1 Reyranella sp. | reverse complement strand
TGGCTGGGATGTCGACGATACGGTGGCCTTCGCCCAGGAGCTGAAGGCGATCGGCGTCGATGTGATCGACTGTTCCTCCGGCGGCATCGCCGGCGCGGCGACGGCGGCGGGCGTGAAGCGCGGTCTCGGCTTCCAGGTGCCGTTCGCTGCGGCAGTGAAGAAGGGTGCCGGCATCCCGACCATGGCGGTCGGCCTGATCCTCGACGGGCCGCAGGCCGAAGCGATCCTGCAGGAAGGCGATGCCGACCTGATCGCGATCGGCCGGCAGGCGCTCTACGAACCGTTCTGGGCGCTGCACGCCGCGCAGGCACTGGGCTGCGATCCCGACTTCGACCTGTGGACACCGGAATATGGCTGGTGGCTGGAGAAGCGCGAGCACACGCTCGGCCGCAAGTAGCGAACAAGCAACAAGACACGGGAAACGTACATGACGGGTATTCTTGCGGGCCTTCGCATCGTCGAGGGCTCGGCTTTCATTGCCGCGCCCCTGGGCGGCATGACTCTCGCCCAGATGGGCGCCGACGTGATCCGCTTCGACGACGTCAAAGGCGGCCTCGACAACGATCGCTGGCCGATCACCGACGATGGGCGCTCCATCTATTGGGCGGGTCTCAACAAGGGCAAACGCTCGATCGCGGTCGACCTGCGCAATCCCCGCGGCCGCGAACTGCTGACGGCACTGATCACCGCGCCCGGCGAAGGCGCCGGCATCTTCACGACCAACATGCCGGCGCGCGGCTGGCTCGCCTACGAGGAGCTGGCCAAGAAGCGCTCCGATCTGATCGCCCTCAACATCATCGGCGCGCGCGACGGCTCGGCGCATGTCGACTACACGGTCAACGCCATCACCGGCTTCCCAATGGTTACCGGCCCGGTCGATCATGAAGGACCGGTGAACGCGGTTTGCCCGCCCTGGGATTTGGCGGCGGCCTATGCCGGCGCCCTGTCGATCCTGGCGGCCGAGCGCCATCGCCGCATGACCGGCCACGGCCAGAAGATCGTCCTGCCGCTGCAGGACGTGGCGCTCGCGACGACGTCGGCGCTGGGCTACATCGGCGAAGCGGTCGTGAACGATGTCGACCGTCCGCGCTACGGTAACGAGATATTCGGTACTTTCGGCCGCGACTTCCGCACGAAGGACGGCCGCTTCGTGATGATCTGCATCTTCTCGGACCGCCACGTCGATGCCTTGGCAGCGGCGGGCGGTTTCAGCGAGGCGTTCCGGAAGATCGAAGTCGAGACGGGCGTCGACCTGAAGAGCGATGCCGGCCGCTGGAACGCCCGCCGGCAGCTCATCGGCGTGATCGAGCCGTGGGTCGCCGCGCACAATGCCGCCGAGGTCGCGGCCGCGCTCAAGAAGGCCGGTGCCCTCTGGGCGCCGTACCAGACCTTTCGCGAGCTGGCGGCCGACAAGACCAACGTGGCCGAGAATCCGATGTTCACCGTGCTCGACCAACCGGGCATCGGCCGCTATCCGGTCGCCGCCTCGCCGATGCAGTTCGGTGCCGTGCCGCGCCAGCCGCCCCAGCCGGCGCCCGTGCTCGGCCAGCATACGGACGAGATCCTTTCGGGTATTCTCGGCCTGCCCGGGCACGAGATCGCCCGGCTGCATGACGACAAGGTCATCGGTGGGCCCAGATAGGATCCTCATTGCCGGCGGCGGCATCGGCGGACTGGCGGTGGCGTTGGCACTCGCCCAGAAGGGCATTGCCTCGCAGGTCCTGGAGAAGGCCAGTCGCCTCGGCGAGATCGGCGCCGGTATCCAGCTGGGGCCCAACGCCTTCCACTGCTTCGACCATCTTGGCGTCGGCGAGGCGGCGCGCGGCATGGCGGTCTATATCGACCAGCTTCGCCTCATGGACGCGCTGGCCGACGGCGAAATCTGCCACATCGACCTCGGCGAGAAATTCCGCGCCCGCTTCGGCAATCCCTATGCGGTCGTCCATCGCGGCGACCTCCATGGCGTGCTGCTGAAGGGGTGCCAGGACCATCCGTTGATCGAGCTGCGCACCAGTGCCGAGGTCACGGGCTACGACCAGGACGGCGCGTCCGTCTCCGCCCGGCTGCGCGGCGGCGAGACGGTCAAGGGCCGCGCCCTGATCGGCGCCGACGGCCTGTGGTCGAACGTGCGCGCGCAGGTGACGGCGGACGGCCCTCCGCGCGTGTCCGGGCACACGACCTACCGGTCGGTGATCCCGACCGAGCAGATGCCGGAGGACCTGCGCTGGAATGCGGCCACCCTATGGGCCGGGCCGAAGTGCCACATCGTCCACTACCCTTTGTCGGGCTGGAAGGTGTTCAACCTCGTCGTGACCTACCACAACCACGCGCCAGAGCCGGTGGCCGGCAAGCCGGTCGACACGGAAGAGGTCCGGAAGGGCTTCACCCATGTCTGCGAACGCGCGCAGAACATCATCCGCCATGGCCAGAACTGGCACATGTGGGTTCTCTGTGACCGCGATCCGGTCGACCGGTGGGTCGACGGAAGGGTGGCGCTGCTGGGCGATGCCGCACACCCCATGCTGCAGTACATGTCACAGGGCGGATGCATGGCGATGGAAGATGCAGTCTGCCTGGCCGATTCACTGTCCTGCAGCGATTCCATCGAGGCCGGCCTCGCCGCCTATCGCGACCGGCGGGTGTTGCGGACGGCGCGCACGCAGTTGATGTCCCGCGCCATGGGCGACCACGTCTATCATCCGGCCGGCCCGCACGCGGCCCTGCGCAACAGCATCATGGGCGCGCGGACCCAGGACGGGTGGCTCGATACGCTGCAGTGGCTTTACGGCGGCAACGGGCTCGGCTAGGGCTGCTGGCTCAGGCTGCGTCAGCGGAGCTCCAGGAATGCGCCACGTCTTCTTCGTCCTCGCCCTGCTGTGCACGGCGCTGAGCGCAGGCATCTTCTATTCCTTCTCGACCATCGTCATGCCCGGGCTCGACCTCGGCGGCGCGGCGTCGGCCGTGAATGCCATGCACGGCATCAACACCATCGTGCGCAGCCCGATGTTCGCCATCGTGTTCTTCGGTGCCCTGGTGCTGCCGCTGCTGGCGGCACTCGGTTCCCGATCAGCCGGCCATCGCAGCGCGGCCCGGCTCGCGGGCCTGGCGGCGCTGATCTATGCCGCCGCCGTCATCGGGGTCACCCTGCAGGTCAACGTGCCCCTGAACGAGACGCTCGCCTCCTTCACCGTGGCCGGCACCGACGCCAATGCCGCGAACTGGAAGGAGTTCGCGGGACCGTGGGCGCTGTGGAACCATGTCCGCACTCTGGGAGGGATCCTGGCGCTGCTCTGCCTGCTCGCCGCCTGGGCGGTCGACCTGACCTCGATCAATCGCCGCTCCTACGGGCTGCGCTGACCGCAACTCGTGCGGGGCGTCAGATGATGACGTCCTCGTGCATCGCGGCCATCAGGGCGGGGTTGTCGCGATAGTCGACATGCACGCCGACCAGCACGGGACCGTCCATCGCCATGGCCTTGCGCAGCGTCGGTTCGATCGCGTCGGCGTCCTTGATCATCAGCCCCTGTGCGCCCATCGACTCGGCGAATTTCACCAGGTCCACGGGGCCAAAATGCACGCCTGAATCGCGGCCATAGGCGGCGACCTGCTGGATGCAGACCATATTGTAGCTGCCGTCGATCCAGACGACGTGCACGAAGTTGCACTTGAGGCGCACCGCCGTCTCGAGCTCGACGGCGGAGAACAGGAAACCGCCGTCGCCGGAGATCGAGATCACCTTGCGGCCGGGCTCGGCCAGGCAGGCCGCGATGCCCCACGGCAGGGCCACGCCCAGAGTCTGCTGGCCGTTGCTGATCAGGATCTGCCGAGGCCGGTGGCTGATGAGATGGCGGGCCATCCAGATGTGGAACGAGCCCATGTCGGAGCAAAGCGTCACATCCTCGTCGATCAGCTTCTGCAGCTCATGGACAAGGCGCAGCGGATGGACCGGCGTGCCGTTGCGCTTGGCCGCTTCGGCCGCGACCGTCGCGCGCTCGCGATGGATTGCGGCCAGCAGCGCCGACTGTGTGGGCCGTTCCTTGGGCTTCAGCAGCGCCGACAGGGCACGCAGGGTCGCGGCGCTGTCGCCCATCAGCTCGATATCGGGCCTGTAGGACTGGTCGAAATCGGCCGGGATGCAGTCGATGTGGACCAGCTTGCGCTTGCGGCCTGCGTTCCAGAGCCCGGGATCGTACTCGACCGGATCGAAGCCGATGGTGATCACCACATCCGCTTCGTCGAGCAGGCGATCCGCCGGCTGGTTGTGGAACAGGCCGACGCGTCCGCCGAAACAGTCGAGCCGGTCGCGCGGGACGACGCCGGCGGCTTGATAGGTACCGGCCACCGCCAGCCGCGTGCGCGCCAGCAACACGCGCACGGCTTCGGCGACGGGACCCTGGCTCGCCAGCATGCCGAGCAGGACCACCGGCCGCTCTGCCGCGTCGATCATCCGGGCCGCTTCGGCGATCGCCTCTGCGTTGGCGGCACCCATCCGCGGCACGGTCGCCGGTGCGAGGACCGGACCGGGAGCAGGCGCTTTCATCACGTCCTTGGGCAGGCCGAGAAAGGCGGTGCCCGGCCGGCCGGACTCGGCGGCACGGAAGGCTGCGGCGACGGCCTCGGAAATGGCCGACGGCGAATCGATCTCGGCGGCGTACTTGGTGACGGGGCGCAGCAGCGCCACCGTGTCCATGCTCTGGTGTGCCTGCTTCAGACGGTCGGCGACGGGCACCGCGCCGCCCAGCGCAACCACCGGATCACCCTCGGTGTTGGCCGTGGCGAGTCCGGTTGCGAGATTGGAGACGCCGGGGCCTGAGGTCACCAGCACGACGCCCGCCTTGCCGGTCAGGCGGCCCAGCCCGCCCGCGATGAAGGTCGCGTTCTGCTCGTGGCGGCAGACGGTGAGCTTGATCTTCGAATCGACCAGCGCGTCGAACACGGGATCGATCTTGGCGCCGGGAATGCCGAATATGTGCTCGACGCCCTGGGCCTCGAGGTTGCGCACCAGCAGGTGCGCGCCGTTCTTCGGATCGCTGCTCATCGTGTCGCTCCGCTCTCGATTCCGGACCGTGTCCGAGCGATCATGCCCGTCCGGGCATCTCTTGTCGCCCGCGATGGAAGGATGTCGCAATGCCGAGGCTTACGGTCGAAGTGTATCAATCGCTCATGGATGCGCTGGTAGCCCATTGCGAGAAGACGGGCGAGCCGCTGCGCCATTTCGTGTCGCGCGCCTTGTCCGATGCGCTGGGCCTCGACCATTCGACGCTGTTCCAGGTCTCGACGACAGGCGCGCTGGTGCAGGGCGTCTACAGCGAAGCGGTCACGGTGGGAGGCCTCCGGACGCACGGCGACTTCGGCCTCGGCACCTTCGAGGGGCTCGATGGCGAGATGGTCGTCCTCGACGGCAAGTTCTACCAGGCCCATGCCGACGGCAGCATCACCGCGCCCGGCGACGATGCGTCGGTGCCCTTCGCGACCCTCACCAATTTCAAGCCGCAACACCGCGGAAAGATCGGCGGCATCGATTCCATGTCGTCGCTCATCGCCGCGCTCGACAAGCTGCGCCGCTCGGACAATCTCTTCTTCGCCGCCCGTCTCGACGGTCATTTCGAGGAGGTCTACTGGCGCGTCGCCTGCAAGGTCGAGGCGGGCGTGCATCTCGACAAGGCGACCGACGCGCAGGCTGAGTTCCGGCAAAAGGACATCAAGGGAACCATGCTGGGCTTCTGGACGCCGGCCTATTCACGCACGATCGGCGTGGCGGGCTGGCACCTCCATTTCCTCACGGAGGACCGCAAGAGCGGCGGGCATGTGCTGGGGGCCAAGGCCGCGTCGCTCGACGTGCAGGTCCACGATCTCGACAATCTTCATCTCGCCATACCCGAGACGCGGGAGTTCCTGCACGCCGACCTGACCCAGGACCCGGCGGCCGCCCTCGAAAAAGCCGAGATGGCGAAAAATCGCTAGGTCGCGGAATGAGGAGAACAATCTGGCCGGCTGCCTTCGCGGCGTTGCTCCTGGGCGGCGCATCGCACGCCCAACCTGCCGGCGAGGCGGGGCAGTTCATCGCTCAATGGATGACGAGCAATGCGCTCTGCCGGAATCCCGCGACGCCGGCCCTCGAAGCGATCGGCGCCTGTGAGCAGCGCGACACCTTTTCGAAGCTGCTATCGGCCTCGAACTATTGCTACGGGCCGGCCGGCGGCACGCCGGCGAGCTGGACGCCGTGCGGCGGCGATCCGGCGGCGGGCAGGCCCAGCGCCAAGGCACTGCAGGACGCGGCGCTGGCGCGCGCTACCGAGAAGTTCCAGAGGATGGGCGGCGTTTTCGTGCTGCCGGCGACGATCAATGGAACGTCGACCGCCTATTTCATTGTCGATTCGGGCGCGTCCAATGTCCAAATTCCGGAGGAACTGGCCGAGGAGATGAAGCGCAACGGCACGCTCACGGAAGCCGATTCGCTCGGCCAGAGACGCTTCACCCTGGCCGACGGCAGCGGCCTTCAGCAGCGCATCGTGCGCCTGCGTTCGATCAAGATCGGCGAGCGCACGATGGAGAACGTGATGGCGTCCGTCAGCCCGCCGCGCAGCCGGGCCTTGCTGGGGCAGAGCTTCCTGCGCCGCCTCAGCTCCTGGAAGATCGACAATGTCAGGAACTCGATCGAATTCGAGTTCACCGGGTCGTTCTAGGCCTCAGGTCGGCGCCGGAATCTTCGCGTCCTTGATCACCTTGCGCCAGCGCACGGTCTCGTCTGCCAGGCGCTTGGCGTAGGCTTCCGGCGTGCCGCCGGTCGGGATGAAGCCGAGCGACATCAGCCTCTCGCGCACCGCCTCGGCCTTCAGCGCGGCATTCACCGCGGCGTTCAGCTCCTGAATCGTTTCGCGCGGCGTGCCCGCCGTCGTCGCGACGCCGAAATAAACCGCGGCCTCGAGTTCCGGCGCGCCGATCTCGCTGGCCACCGGCACGGTCGGGATGTTGGCGACGCGGCTCTTGGCGCCGCAGATCAGGCCCCGCATCGTACCGGCGCGGATCTGCGCGTCGACCGGCGTGGTCACGTCGACGAAGGCCGGCACGTGCCCGGCGACCGCGTCCCGCAGCGCCTCGGCGGCGGCCTTGTAGGGGATGTGCTGGAGCTTGCCGTTGGTGCGCGTGGCGATCACCTCGCCCCACAGGTGCGGGAGGCCGCCCGAGCTGGAGGTCGAGTAGTGCACGGGGCCGGGCTGCGCCTTCACCCACTCGATGAATTCCGCGAAGGTCTTGGCCGGATTGTTGGCATTGACCGCGAGCACGCAGGGAATGTCGGCGAGCTGCGAGATCGGTGCGAGGTCCTTCTGCGGATCGATCGGCATCGGGATGTCGAACGCGGGCTGCAGGGCCGCCGTCGTCGTCAGCACCATCAGGCTGGTGCCGTCGGGCTTGCTCTTGGCCACGTTCACCATGCCGACCATCGTGCCGCCGCCCGGGCGGTTCTCGACCACGATGTTCTTGCCGGTATCGGCGGCCATGCGCTCCGCCAGCACGCGGCCGGCCGTGTCGGTCGAGCCGCCGGGGCCATAGGGTACGACGAGGCGGATCTGCCCGCTCTGACCGAAAGCGATCGAGGGCAGCGTGAGCGCGGCCGCGGTACCCGCGACGAAAGTGCGACGCTGGATCATGTGAAGTCCTTCCCAAAATTCATTCGTTGTCGCCCGGAACCTAAGGCGGCGCCTCGCGCCCCGGCAAGGCGCGGAGAGGCCGTCACACCGCCAGCCGAACGGCAGATGGCGGTTTCAAGGCAGGGCTTTGCGCAATCTGTCCGTGCGCACGCGATCGATGCTGCGTCCATCCGCGGCGATCGCGACGGCGTAGTCGTTTTCGGCGCTCGCCGTGCTCACGATGCCGTCACGGACGTCGCGCAGCACCCGTTCGGGATCGCGCGTTTTCGGATCGCCATAGCCGCCGCCGCCGGGCGACAGCGCCCGGTAGGTGCCGACGCCGTGGCGCTCGACACCGTATTTCGGCGCCTGGATCCGCTTGCCGTTGGCCAAGGTGAGGATCACCTCGCCACCGGCGCCGGCCCGACCGCCTGCGACGCCGAAGCTCGACGGAGCACCGGCGCCTTCGCCCCGGAAAGCATAGTCGGTGGGGGTGAACATCTCGACCTCGTAGTCGCAGCCGGCGCCGCCGCGGAATCGGCCCGCGCCGGCCGTGTCGCGGCGCAGTTCCTGGCGGCGGAAGCGGGCGGGGTAGAGCTGCTCGTAGGTCTCGAGATTGGGGAGCGTGAGGCCGCCCAGGGTGATGAGGTGGCCGATCAGGTGGAAGCCGTCGCGGCCCTCGACCCCGCCGCCGGCGGGAGCACCGGCCCACTGGTACATGACGTAGCGCCCGCCGTCTTCGCGCAGCCCGGCGGTGACGGCATGCACCGCCTTCGACCAGCCGGCCGAGGCACGGTCGGGAAGGGCCTGTGCCAGCGCCTTCCACATCGCGTGGATGATCTCGTGCGCCACGAACACCGTGTTCATGGTCATCGGTGCGGGCATGCGCGCATTGACCAGCGTGCCCTCGGGCAGGCGGATCTCGACGCTGCGGAAGGCGCCTTCGTTCTTCGGCAGGTCGGGCTCGAAGAACGAGGCCAGCGACATGAACACCGCCGAGGTCGAGTTGGCGATGGAGCTGTTCTTGAAGCCGCGCACCTGCGGCGAGGTGCCGGCGAAATCGACGACCAGCCTGCGGTCCTTCACCGTGATGGTGACGGCGATCTTCGCATCGATCGGCTCGAAGCAATCGTTGTCGACCGGCTCCTCGCCCTTCCAGGCGCCCTGCGCGAGGCGGTCGATGCAGGTCTGGAAGCGGCGGTCTGCGTGGTCGAGCACGCCCTCGAAGAATTCGTCGGCACGATCGACGCCCAGCTCCTCGACCAGCAGCGCGATCCGCTCCGCGCCGATGCGCGTCGAGCCGATCATGGCGCGCAGGTCGCCGTCGAGCGCTTCGGGCAGTCGGGTGT
>JAKFVZ010000627.1 GCA_021732965.1 Reyranella sp. | reverse complement strand
CGGCTCCGACCCGAGCCAGGCGACACCCGAGCACGGCAAGCGCTTCTACGACACCGCCGTCGAAGAGGTCGCGCGCGATTACGAAGCCTGGGTGGCGCGCTGACGCCACTTGGCGGCAAGGGCGGGTGACGACCCGTCACCCGCCTTTGCCGCCCGGGGTCGCGTGAAGATGCTCGAGCAACCTGGCGCTGCCGGTCGTCTCCGGCCGCATTGACCGGCCTTCCGATTCGACTCTCGGCAAGTTCGGCATCGAACGGTTCCTCAACTCGCCGGTCGAGATGAAGTCTCCCGGCAAGCGGATCCGGACCATGGCGCGGATCACGGGACGCACCGGCATGCCGGCCCTCACACCGCGCAAAGGCTTGGCACTCCTCCTCAGTTAGTCCGTATTCGGACACTCATGAGGGAGAAGCTTGTGCGGTTTCTTCATCGGTCCTAGCCTCAAAATAGGGATCTTCGAGCTTTGGGAAGCGCACTCCGCCGGCCGCAGGCACGACCATGCCGCTTAAAATCCTCCTCGTGGAAGACAATGCCGACTTACGGCGCGAGGTCGGTGAATACCTCACGCGCCGTTTGCACGAGATCACGGCGGTCGGGACCAGCGCCGAAACGCGAGCATTCCTCGCGAGCCCCGCGGCCGAGCAACTCGATGTCGTGCTCTGCGACGTAAACCTGCAGGATGGCGACGGCATCGACCTTTTCGTCGAACTCGGCGCCCTTCGCCCGGACTGCTTCTGGCTCCTGATGTCGGGAAACCCGGACCCTCGACGCCTCGCGGCCGTGCGCCAGCGCGCTCCTCATCTTCCTCCCTGCACTCTCGTCGCCAAGCCGGTCTCGCTGCGGGGGCTGGCAAGTCTCGTCTCCTCGCGGGTGCGCCCGTAGCATGGCGCGCGAGCCGGATTCCCCTGCCTTGCACGACATCGAGCATCTTCGGCTGTTCGTCGAAGGTGTCCGCGACTATGCCGTCATCACACTCTCCCCCGACGGAAGAGTAATGTCGTGGAATGCCGGCGCTCAGGCCATCAAGGGCTACGAAGCGCAGGAGATCGTCGGCCGGCATTTCTCGATCTTCTACACGCCCGCGGACACCGCCTCCGGCAAGCCAGGGCGCGCCCTGCAGGAAGCCGTGATCAAGGGTCGCTACGAGGATACCGGATGGCGGGTGCGCAAGGACGGCGGGAAGTTCTCGGCGAACGTCGTCATCACGCCGATCGTCGCGAGCGACGGCCAGCTTCTCGGATTCGGCAAGATCACCCGCGATATCAGCGACCGCGTTGCGGCCGATGTCCGCCTGAGCGCCAGCGAAGCGCGCCTGCAGACACTCGTCGACACCGTCCTCGACACCCTGGTCGACGGGTTGATCGTCATCGACCGGGCCGGTCGGATCCAGGTCTACAATCCCGCCTGCGAGAAGCTATTCGGCTATCGATCGGCCGAGGTCATCGGCAACAACGTGAAGATGCTGATGCCTCCCGACTTAGAGCGGGAGCATGACCAGTATCTCCTGAACTACCAGAAAACCGGCATCCGCAAGATCATCGGCATCTCCCGCGAAGTTGTCGGGCAACGCAAGGACGGCTCCACCTTCCCCATGCACCTGGCCGTCGGGGAGGCAACGCATCTCGGCGAGCCGATCTATGTCGGCATCATCCGCGACCTCACCGAACGCAACCAGGTCGAGTCGCAGCTTCGTCAATCGCAGAAAATGGAAGCCGTCGGCCAGCTCACCGGTGGCCTCGCCCACGACTTCAACAACATTCTCATGCTGATCTCGATCAACGTCGAGGCGCTGCTGGATGACGAGATCCCGACCCGGACGCGGGAACGACTCGAGCAGATCGAAAAAGCCGCGACGCGGGCCGCGGAACTCACACAGCAGCTCCTCGCCTACTCGCGGCGTCAGCCGCTCAGTCCCCGCCTAACCGACCTCAATGCGCTCGTCGTCGCGACAAGCAAGCTCTTGGGCCGGACGCTCGGCGAGAATGTCGAGATCGAGGCGATCCTGGCCGACGATCTCTGGACCGTCTCTGTCGACCGGACACTGCTCGAAACGTCACTGGTCAATCTGAGCCTCAACGCGCGCGACGCGATGCCTGGCGGCGGCCAGCTCCTGATCGAGACCCGCAACGTCGTGCTGGACCAGGACTATGCATCCCAGAACTCCGATGTCGCGCCCGGGGCCTATGCGATGCTGGCGGTGACGGACACCGGCACCGGCATCCCGGCCGAGGCCCTGGAGAAGGTGTTCGAACCGTTCTTCACGACCAAGGAAGTCGGCCGGGGTACCGGTCTTGGCCTCAGCATGGTGTACGGCTTCATCAAGCAGTCCAACGGCCACATCAAGATCTACAGCGAGCTGGAACGCGGCACGTCGATCAGGATGTACCTTCCGCGCGCGGACGGCACCGTCGACGCCCAGGCGGTCGTCGATGCGCCGCTCCTTCCGGCCGGAACGGAGCGGCTGCTGATCGTCGAAGACAATGCTGACGTTCGCGCGAGGATCGGCGAAATACTCCGCGGCCTCGGCTATTCGGTCGACGAGGCCACCGACGGCACGGCCGCACTTGCCAGATGGGAGGCCGCCCGGCGCCCCTACGACCTGCTCCTGACCGACGTGGTCATGCCGGGGCCGGTCAGCGGCAGGGCACTGGCCGATACGATCTCCAGCCGCTGGCCCGAAACGCCGATCGTCTTCATGTCCGGCTACACCGAAGATGCCATCACTCATCAAGGCCGGCTGAACGCGGGCGTGCGACTGCTCGCAAAGCCGTTTCGCCGGCACGAACTGGCACAAATGATCCGTGAGGCACTCGACGACAGGCCGGCGTCATCACGGGATCCTTGAGGCCGCGTATCGGCGGGCGCGCGGATTATCGGCCGACGCGTTCGCGATGCAGGATGTAGAGGCCAGCCGCGACGACCACGGCGATGCCGCAGAGAGCGAGCGTGTTGGGGACCTCGCCCCACACCACGTAGCCGATGCCCAGCGCCCACAGGATCGACGAATAGCGGAACGGTGCCATCACCGAGATCTCGCCGCCCGAACGCAATGCGATCACGAGGAACTGGTATCCCATGGCGAGCAGCAGCGAGGACGCTGCAAGATAGCCCCAGGTCTGCGTATCGATCGGCTGCCAACCCTCGAACAACGCCCAGACGCAGCCCACGATCGCGACCGTGATCGCCGTCGAGAAGGACACGACCAGCGTCGGTACCGCGGGCGGCAGGTGGCGGGCGACGACGTCGCGGCAGGCGCTGAGGCAGGTGCCGGTGAGCGCCACCCAGGTCCAGCCGTTGATGTCGCCGGGCCGCGGCTGGATCACCAGCAGGACACCCACGAAACCCACGCCGACCGCCGTCCAGCGTCGCCAGCGCACGTCCTCCTTGAGGACCAGGACGGCCAGCACCGTGAGGATGAGCGGCATCGAGAGGTTGACGGCCGTGGCGATCGCGAAGGGGATCTGGAACAGCGCGATCAGGTAGATGATGGCCGCAGCGGCTTCCAGCCCGCTGCGCAGCATCACCTGGGGATGCACCGCATGAGAGATCCTGCGCCAGTCACCGGTCGCCAGCATCGCCAGCGCGCACCAGAGCGTGGCGAAGAGGCCGCGCATGCCGATCGCCTGCACCGACGGCATGTTCTCGGCTGCAAGCTTGATCAGCGCGTCGTTGAAGATGAAGACGACGACCGACGCCAGCATCGCCACGATGCCGCGGGTATTGCCGATCATGATCGTGCTGCTTGGTGAGGTGGGGCTACTTGGCCATCTTCTCGATGAGCTTCCACTGTTCGGCGGAAACCGGCACGACCGAAAGGCGCGACTGGCGCACCAGGCCGAAATCCTTGAGCTTCGGCTCGGCCTTGATCGCCGCCAGCGTCACCGGCGTGTTGACCGGCCCCAGCGCCTTCACATCGACGGTGACGGCCTTGCCGGCCTCGTCGGTGGGATCGGAATAGGCCGACTTCACCACCTCGGCGAGGCCGACGATCTCCTTGCCCTCGTTGGAATGGTAGAAGAAACAGCGGTCGCCGGGCTTCATCGCCTTGAGGTTCATCGCGGCCTGCGCATTGCGCACGCCGGTCCACGAGGTCTTCTTGTCGGCGACGAACTGCGTCCACGAATATGCCGACGGCTCGGACTTGATGAGCCAATAAGCCATGTCATTCCCCCAGCTTCATTCGCCTTCACGGCGCAGCGGCCGTGCCAACAGGGCGCGGATCGCCTCGTCGAGGTCCGCGCCGCGGTGCAGGATAGCATCGACGGCGGTGCAAATCGGCATCTCGATGCCGAGCTTTGCCGCGCGTTCGAGAACGGCCGGCGCCGTCGCCGCGCCCTCGACCACCTGCCGCCGCCCTTCCATGTAGTGCGCCAGCGTCGTGCCCCGGCCGAGCGCCGCGCCCAGCGCGCGGTTGCGCGACAACGGCCCGTGGCAGGTGAGGACGAGATCGCCCAGCCCGCTCAAGCCCGTCAGCGTCTCGAGATTGGCGCCCATGGCGAGGCCCAGCCGCGCCATCTCGGCGAAGCCGCGGGTGATGAGTGCCGCGGCGGCGTTGTGACCGAGGCCGCGGCCTTCGACGATGCCGGCCGCAATGGCCAGCACGTTCTTGACCGCACCGCCCAGCGACACGCCGACGACATCGTCGGTCCAGTAGGGACGGAACATGCCCGCCGCGAGCGCGGCCGCGAGATCGCGCCCGCGTGCAGCGTCGCCCGTGGCGATGCTCACCGCGGTGGGAAGTCCCTGCACCGCCTCCTCCGCGAAGCTCGGCCCCGACAGTATCGCGACGGCCCGGCCCGGCAGCACTTCCGCCAGCACCTCGGGCATCAGCAGACCGGTCGCGGCCTCGATGCCCTTGGCGCAGATCACGACGGGCGCGACTCCCGGCAGGTCGCGCGCCAGGGCCCGCACGGCCTGCGCGGGGCAGACGAGCAGGATCACGTCGCAGGCGGCCAGCTCGCCGAGGGTGGCCGCGGCCTCGATGCCGGCATCGAGCGATTGTCCCGGCAGGTAGATTTCGTTGCGACGGTCGTGCGCGATCGCGGCCGATACACTGCGATCGCGCGACTAGAGGGTCACCTTGCGACCGGCCCGGCGTGCGAGACAGGCCAGCGCCGTTCCCCAGGCACCGCCGCCGACGACGCCGATATGGGCGATGTCGGTCACAGGCTGAGATTGAAGGCGATGGAGATGCGCTGGGCGGTGCCGCGATAGGGTCGCACCTGATGCAGCACCCACGACGGGAACATCACCAGCCGCCCGGCCCGCGGCGAGATTGTCTGGTTGGTGCCGACCGACAGGCCGCCCGGCAGGCTGAAGGCGAGATAGGGTGCATACATCGCCGGCGCCGGTCCGCGCGGATCCATGAACTCGAGTTCGCCGCCCAACGACGGATCGGCCGGGATGCCGCCATCGTCGACATAATAGACGCCCGACCAGTAGCTGCCGGGATGGGAATGGAATTCGTTGCCGTGACCGCCACGGTTGATGTTGGCCCAGATGTTGGCCTTCCACGCGATGGTGACGGCATTGCCTTCACGATCGCTGGTGCTGCGGTTGGCGATGTTGCGCGCGATCGCCAGCAGCTTGATCGCCGGAACGCCCGCCCATTTGTCGAGGTCCCAGGTCGACTGCCAGCCGCCGAGCGTGCTGTGCGGCTCGTTCGGCTGCTCGGCTTCGCGCTTGGCCAGGACCGGGATCAGCGCGGCATTGAGCTGCGGACCGTCGGGAAGATCGGCGATCAGGATCGGCGTCGCGAAGGCGGCGACGGTTTCGAAGACGGGCGGGGCCTGGCTCATGGCGGCACTCTACATCCGATTGGCGGCGGCAGGGTCGAGCGGCCAGCGCGGTCGCGGCCGGAAATCGAGCGCGTCGACCTGGCCGAGGCGCAGCCGCTCGGCGCCCGCCCAGGCGATCATGGCGCCATTGTCGGTGCAGAGCCGGACCGGCGGCGCGACCAGGGTCGCGCCGTGCGACGCCGCGATCTCCTCCAGCCGGCCGCGCAGATAGACATTGGCCGCGACGCCGCCGGCCACGACCAGTGTCGACGACGGCGCGAGGGCCAGCGCATTGGCGCAACGGTCGGCGAAGACATCGCCCACCGTGCGCTGGAAGGAGGCGCAGAGATCGGCGATGGCCTGCGGATCCCCGGCCGGCAGTTTCTCGACCGCGAGGCGCACGGCGGTCTTGAGGCCGGAGAAGGAGAAATCGCAACCGGGCTTGCGCCACATCGGCCGCGGCAGCGCGAAGCGCCTCGGATCGCCACCGGCCGCTGCCTTCTCGACGGCAGGTCCGCCGGGGAAGCCGAGCCCCAGCAGCTTGGCGGTCTTGTCGAAGCATTCACCAGCCGCATCGTCGATGGTCGTGCCGAGCCGCGTGAAGTCGCCGGGGCCGCGCACCGTCAGGAGCTGGCAATGCCCGCCCGACACCAGCAGCAGCAGATAGGGAAACGCGACCGGCTCGGTCAGCCGCACCGACAAGGCATGGCCTTCGAGGTGATTGACCGCGATGAAGGGCTTTTCGTGTGCGAAGGCCAGCGCCTTGGCGGTCATGACGCCTACCATCACGCCGCCGATCAGCCCCGGCCCGCCCGTCGCGGCGATGCCGTCGAGATCGGCCAGGCCGAGCCCCGCCTCCTCGAGCGCCTGCGCGACCAGCCCGTCGATTCGTTCGAGGTGCGCACGTGCGGCGATCTCCGGCACGACGCCGCCAAAGCGGCGATGCTCGGCGAGCTGGCTGTAGACGGTATTGGAAAGGATTCTGCCGACCGCCTGCGTTCCCGCCGGCGCCTCGATCACGGCGACAGCCGTCTCGTCGCAGCTCGTTTCGATGCCCATCACGCGCATGCGTGACTTCTAGAGGGCGGAAGGCAGCGGCGCCAGATGGCGTCTCGCCGTCGGCCGCGCCACGTCACGGCGAAATGACCGGAACGCTGGCCGGGATGGCATTGCCGCCCGCCAATTCACGCGGTCCCGAATTTACGGCAACGGCTTCGTCGCCGGTGGCGCGTGCGGGCAACCTAAGCTAGAGCAGCGGCCATGACGTCCCCCCTCCTTCGCCTCGGAACGCGTGGCAGTCCTCTGGCCCTCACCCAGACCGGTCTGGTGCGCGACGCCCTGGCCCGCTCCGTTCCGGCTCTCTCCGCTCCCGGTGCGATCGAGATCGTGCCGATCAGGACCACCGGCGACGTGATCCAGGACCGGCCGCTTTCGGAGGCGGGAGGAAAGGGCCTGTTCGTCAAGGAGATCGAGGAAGCGCTGCTGGCCGGCCGCATCGATGCGGCCGTGCACAGCATGAAGGACATGCCGACCGCGCAGCCGCCGGGCCTTGCAATCTCCGCTTTCCTGCCGCGCGAGGATGCACGCGACGTGCTGATCGCCGGCGACCTGGAACGCATCGACGCGCTCCCGCGAGGCGCCATCGTCGGGACCTCGGCGCTGCGCCGCAAGGCGTTGCTGCTGCATCGGCGGCCCGACCTGCAGATCGTCACCTTTCGCGGCAACGTCGAAACACGCCTCGCGAAGCGCGCCGCCGGCACCGTTCACGCGACGATCCTGGCGCTCGCCGGATTGAAGCGGCTGGGCAGGCCCGTGGGTACACCCATTCCCGAAGCCGAGATGCTGCCGGCGGTCGGCCAGGGCGCGGTGTGCATCGAGGCCCGCACCGACGATGCGCGCACCCGAGGTTGGCTCGCGGCCATCGATCATGAAGCCACCGCCGTCTGCGTGCGCGCCGAGCATGCGATGCTGGTCGTGCTCGACGGGTCCTGCCGCACGCCGATCGCGGGACACGCGATCCTGACGGACGGCGCACTGCACCTGCGCGCGCTGATCGCCCGCCCTGACGGGTCCACGGTGATCGAGACCGAACGCCATGGCAGCGCGACCGAAGCAGCCGCAATGGGCCGCGATGCCGGCGAGGAATTGAAGCGCCGCGGCGGGCCGGGCTTCTTCGCCGACTGACGCTCGCTATTCCTTCTGGCAGACGAAGGCGTAGCCCGGGAACAGGTTCGACTTCTCGCGTTCGAGCTGCTCCCAGCGGGCGAGGTCGGACATCGTCCGCTCGGTGGGAAAGCGCGCGCGATACAGTTGGAGTGGGCCGGCATGGGCTGCCGCGCTCTACGACGCGCCGACGTTGAATTCGAAGCCGAGGAAACGCAGCCCGCTGCCTTCGAGGAAGATGCGCAGGCGCGAGACGGTGAAGCGATGCTCCTGTACGTGGAAACAGAGGTCGCGCAGCAGGCTCGCGCTCCAGAAACCCTCCCAGGCGGTGAGCGGCCGCAGCACGGCGGAGATCGCCTGCAGGCCCGCCTTCGGATCGGCCATGTGATGCAGCACGCCGACGCATTCTGCATGGTCGAAGCTGCGACCGAGCTTAGGCGGATCGAGAATGTCGCCGCGCAGGAAGTCGATGTTGTCGATGCCGTAGCGTGCCGCCATGCGCTTGCCGTAGGCGAGGCTCGCGCGCGAAAGATCGACGCCGGTCACGCGCGCGTTCGAATAAGACGAGGCCACGGTCAGCGGATGCTGGCCCGTGCCGGCGCCCGGCATCAGGACCTCGAGCGGACCTTCGCCGAACTCACACTCGGTCGCATGCGGGAAATCGCGCATCAGCGCCGCACGCACGTCGATCGGCGGCCGGCGCGCGAGATGCGTCCAGCGCGGATAGAGATTGGTCTCGTACATCGCCTGCACCGACAGCGAGACGGCATCGGTGGTCGGTGCGATCTCGGGGATCGTGGCCTTCAGGCTCTGTTCCTCGACGACCTCGGCGCGAAGAACAGAGGGCGGCCGAAACATCGTCGCCGCCGGCTCGTCGGCGATCGCCGGATCGTCGGGCCAGACATACTCGTTGAGCCATGCCTGCTCGGCGAGCGACGCGATCAGCTCGCTGACCCGTGCGCCCGGCTCGGCGGCGGCGACGGTCTTGCGCAACGCCAGCAGCTTGCGTTCGAGATCGGCATCACGGTTCAGCGACTTGCGC
>JAKFVZ010000163.1 GCA_021732965.1 Reyranella sp. | reverse complement strand
CGACCTGCTGATCACCGATGTCGGCCTGCCGGGAGGCATGAACGGCCGGCAGCTCGCCGATGCCGCCCGCGTCTCCCGCCCCGAGCTGAAAGTCCTTTTCATCACCGGCTACGCCGAGAACGCCATCATCGGCAACGCCCAGCTCGCGCCGCGCATGCAATTGCTGACCAAGCCATTCGTCATGGAGGACCTGGCGAACCGCATCCGCGGCATGATCGAGAACGGCGACTGACCGCAGACAGGGAAAGGGCCCCGCGAAGGGGCCCTCTTTACTGCCGTCGTGAGCGCGAAGCGCTTAGCGCAGGATGGACTGCAGCTTCATGGCGACGCCCATGTCGCCTTCGATCTTCAGCTTGCCGGTCATGAACGCGGTCATGCCGTCGAGCTTGCCGCCGATCAGGTCGGCAAAGTCACTGAAATCCATCTTGATGGTGCAGTCCGCTGCCTTGTCGTCGTTGGTGACGTCGGGCGGGGTCTGGTTGCCGTCGATGTGGACAACACCCTGATCGGTGGCGAACTTAACGCTGTTTCCGAAGGCCGACTTGGTCGAAGAGCCTTCCTTCATTTTCGCGGTGATTTCCTGCAAGGTCATGAGCGAGTTCCTCCAGTCGGCAATGGTCTGGGGGGCTTACTTGACCTTTACGTAAACGTCAAATAGGCCGGTAAACGGCCATTCATCGGAGGAAGCATGACGTACCGCTCGGTCTTCAAACCGGGACTGTTTGAGGGCCAGACCATCGTCGTGACCGGCGGCGGCAGCGGCATCGGGCGCTGCACCGCGCACGAGATCGCGGCACTCGGCGCCCACGCCGTCATCACCGGCCGCAAGCAGGAGAAGCTCGACGCGGTGAAGGCCGAGATCGAGGCGGCGGGCGGCACCTGCGAGACGCATGTCTTCGACATCCGCGAGGAAACCCAGGTCAAGGAAGCCGTCGCGGCCATCGTGGCGAGGAACGGCCGCATCCACGGCCTGTTCAACAATGCCGGCGGCCAGTTCCCCTCGCCCGCCGCCAATCTCAGCGCCAAGGGTTTCGACGTCGTGGTGCGCAACAACCTGACGGGCGGCTTCATCGTGAGCCGCGAGGTGTTTACGCAATCGATGCAGGAGCACGGCGGCTCGATCGTCAACATGACGGCCGACTATCGCAACGGCTTCCCCAACATGGTGCACACGGGCGCGGCGCGCGCCGGCATGGCGAACCTCACCATGACGCTTGCCTATGAATGGGCGGCGGCCGGCGTGCGCGTCAATTCCGTCGCGCCCGGCTGGATCGCGTCCTCCGGCATGGACACCTACACCGGCGACTTCAAGGAGCAGATCCCCAGGCTCAAGGGCTACTGCCCGCTCGGCCGGCTCGGAACCGAGAGCGAGATCTCCGCTGCCGTCTGTTTCCTGTTGAGCGATGCGTCTTCCTACATGACCGGCACGGAACTTCGCATCGATGGCGGCGTGCCGCTGGCCAACCGGTCCGTCGACCTCCCCGCCACGGACAAATCGAAAGCATTCAACGGCTTCCATCTCGCCAAGACACCCAAAGTGCTGGGCGGCTGAGGACGACATGCCCATCCTCGAAAGCCAGATCGATCGCAACGGCGAAGAGTTCAGGAAGAACCGCGAACGCATGCTCGCGTCCATCGCCGAGTTCCGCGACGCCGAGGCCAGCGTACAAGCGGCGACCGAGAAGTCGCGCGAACGCTTCGTCAAGCGCAAACAGTTGATGCCGCGCGAGCGCATCGCGCTGCTGCTCGATCGCGGCGCGCCTTTCCTCGAATTGATGCCGCTCGCCGGCTATCGCATGCACGACGACAAGGACGGGTCGAGCGCCGGCGGCGGCTCGGTCGCGGGTATCGGCTACGTCGAAGGCGTGCGCTGCGTGGTGTCGGCCTCGAACTCTGCCATCAAGGGCGGCACCGTCGCGCCGTCCGGCCAGCGCAAGGGCCAGCGCGTCCAGCAGATCGTTATGGAGAACAAGCTCCCGGTCGTGAACCTGGTCGAGTCCGGCGGCGCCAACCTGCTCTACCAGGCCGAAATCTTCGTGCCCGGCGGACGTGGCTTCGCCAACCAGGCGCGCATGTCGGCGCGCGGCATCCCGCAGGTCACGGTGGTCCACGGCTCCTCGACCGCCGGCGGCGCCTATCTCCCCGGCCTCTCCGACTACGTCATCATGGTGCGCAACCAGGCCAAGGTGTTCCTGGCCGGCCCACCGCTGCTCAAGGCTGCGACCGGCGAGATCGCGACGGACGAGGAGCTGGGGGGCGCCGAGATGCACGCCACCGTCTCCGGCGTCGCCGAATGGATGGCCGAGAACGACGCCGACGGCATCCGCATGGCCCGCGACGTGATCGCCAAGTGGCACTGGAACGACCGGCTGCCGCCGCGTGTGGAGCGTGCGTTCAAGGAGCCGCTCTACGACATCGAAGAGCTGTGCGGCGTCGTCCCGCCCTCGCACAAGGAGCCCTACGACGTGCGCGAGGTGATCGCGCGCCTGGTCGACGGCTCGGACTTCCTCGAATTCAAGGCGCTGTTCGACCAGCAGACGATCTGCGGCTGGGCGGCGATCGAGGGCGAGCCGGTGGCGCTGATCGGCAACAACGGGCCGATCACCACCAAGAGCGCCGTGAAGGCCGCGCAATTCATCCAGCTCTGCTGCCAGCAGGGCACGCCCATCGTCTACCTGCAGAACACGACGGGCTACATGGTGGGCACCGAGAGTGAGCGCGGCGGCATCGTCAAGCACGGCTCCAAGATGATCCAGGCCGTGGCCAATGCGACCGTGCCGCAGATCACCATCGTGATCGGCGGCAGCTTCGGCGCCGGCAACTACGGCATGTGCGGCCGCGCCTACGATCCACGCTTCATCTTCGCCTGGCCCAACAGCCGCACCGCGGTGATGGGCGGCGAACAGGCCGCCGGCGTCATGAAGACCGTGACCGAACAGAAGTTCCTGCGCGAGGGCAAGGAACCGCCTCACGAGCAGATCGACAAGATGTTCAAAGGCATCGTCGACCAGTTCGAGCGCGAATCGACGGCGCTCTACGGCACCGCCCATCTCTGGGACGACGGCATCATCGACCCGCGCGACACGCGCAGGGTCCTCGCCTTCACCCTGTCCATCGCCCGCGAATCGATCGTGCGGCCGCTCAATCCCATCTCCTTCGGCGTGGCGAGGATGTAGGCAATGAAATTCACCCCCGAGCATGAGGCGCTGCGCCAGACCTGGAAGACGCTGATCGATCGCGAGATCAATCCCTATGTCGACCAGTGGGAGAAGGACGGGCAGTTTCCCGCCCACGAGCTGTTCAAGAAGATGGGCAATGCCGGTCTTCTCGGCGTCGACAAGCCCGTCGAGTTCGGCGGCTCCGGCCTCGACTTCTCCTACGCCATGGTCTGCGCCGAATCGCTGGGATGGGTGAACGGCGGCTCGATCCCGATGGCGACCGGCGTGCAGATCTCGATGGCAACGCCAGCCCTTGCCCGCTACGGCAGCGACGAGCTGCGCAAGGAATTCCTGACGCCATCCATCACTGGCGACTATGTCGCCTGCCTCGGCGTCTCCGAGACCGGCGCCGGCTCCGACGTCGCCTCGATCAAGACGACGGCCCGCCGCGTCGGCGGCGACTGGGTGATCAACGGCGGCAAGATGTGGACGACCAACGGCGCGCAGGCCGACTGGATGTGCCTGCTCGCCAGCACCGACGACGGGCCCGCGCACAAGAACAAGTCGCTGATCGTCGTGCCGATGAAGACCAGGGGCATCGAGATCGTCAAGAAACTCGACAAGCTCGGCATGCGCGCCTCCGACACGGTGCAGACCTTCCTCGACGAGGTGAAGGTGCCGGTGCGCTACACGATCGGCCAGCCGGGGATGGGCTTCACCTATCAGATGCAGCAGTTCCAGGAGGAGCGGCTGTGGGCCGGCGCCGGCTCGCTCAACACCTGCGAGCGGCTGATCAACGCCACGATCGAGTACACGCGCGAGCGCAAGGTCTTCGGCAAGCCGCTGCTCGACAACCAGGTGATTCATTTCCGCCTGGCCGAGCTCAAGAGCGAGGTCGAGGCGCTGCGCTCCATCGTCTATCGCGCCTGCGAGGACTATCTCGCCGGCAAGGACGTCACGATGCTGGCCTCCATGGGCAAGCTGAAGGCCGGCCGCCTGCGCCGCGAGGTATCCGACTCATGCCTGCAATACTGGGGTGGCGCGGGCTACCTCTGGGACAATCCGGTGGCCCGCGGCTATCGCGACGGCCGCCTCGGCTCGATCGGCGGCGGCGCCGACGAGGTCATGCTGCAGATCATCTCCAAGCTGATGGGCGCGATGCCCCGCTTGGGCAATCGCTAGGAGCGCGCCATGCAGTTCACCCAGGAGCATGACGAGATCCGCCGCACGCTGCGGGCGATCATCGACAGAGACATCAATCCGCATGTCGACCAGTGGGAGGAGGACGGCATCTTCCCCGCCCACGAGGTCTTCAAGAAGCTGGGCAATGCCGGATTGCTCGGGATCAACAAATCCACCGAGTTCGGCGGCATGGGGCTCGACTATTCCTACGCCATGGTCATGGCCGAGGAGCTGGGCCACATCCATTGCGGCTCCGTGCCGATGGCGATCGGGGTGCAGACCGACATGGCGACGCCGGCGCTGGCCCGCTACGGCAGCGACGACCTGCGCAAGGAGTTCCTCGCGCCATCCATCGCTGGCGACTATGTCGCCTGCCTCGGCGTCTCGGAGGTCGGCGCCGGTTCCGACGTCGCCTCCATCAAGACGACGGCCCGCAAGGTGGGCGGCGACTGGGTGATCAACGGCGGCAAGATGTGGACCACCAACGGCACCCAGGCCGACTGGATGTGCCTTCTGGCCAGCACTGGCGACGGCCCGATCCACAAGAACAAGTCGCTGATCTGCCTGCCGATGAAGACCAGGGGCGTCGAGGTCGTGAAGCAGCTCGACAAGCTCGGCATGCGCTCTTCCGACACCGCACAGATCTTCCTCGACGAAGTAAAGGTGCCGGTGCGCAATCTGATCGGCCAGGAAGGGCTAGGCTTCGTCTACCAGATGCAGCAGTTCCAGGAGGAGCGGCTGTGGGGTGCGATCAGTGCCGTGGTCGGCATGGAGCGGCTGATCGACCAGACGATCGAATACACGCGCGAACGCAAGGTGTTCGGCCGCCCGCTGCTCGACAACCAGGTGATCCATTTCAAGCTGGCCGAGCTGCGCACCGAGATCGAACTGGTGCGCTCGCTCTGCTACCGCGCCTGCGAGGAGTATCTCGACGGCACCGACGTCACCATGCTGGCCTCGATGGCCAAGCTGAAGGCCGGCCGCATGGTGCGACTCGTCACCGACGGCTGCCTGCAATACTGGGGCGGCGCCGGCTACCTCTGGGAATCGCCGACCGCCCGTGCCTTCCGCGATTCGCGCCTCGCCTCGATCGGCGGCGGCGCCGACGAGGTCATGCTGCAGATCATCTCCAAGCACATGGGCACGCTGCCCCGTCTCGAAAATCGCTAAGCGTCGGAGTTTACATGGCCGAGTTTGCCGACAAGTACGAAGCCCTCATCCTCCGTCGCGAGCGGTCGCGTCTCCATGTGACGCTGAACCGGCCGGAGGTGAAGAACGCTCTTAATCCAACGCTGATCGGCGAGCTGAAGGCCGTGTTCGGAATTCTGAAGGACCGGCGCGACATCAAGGTGGTGATCCTGCGCGGGGCCGGCGGCACTTTCTGCGCCGGCGCCGATCTCAAGAACATGGAGCAGAGCTTCACCGAGAAGCCAAAGCCCGGCGAGAAGGACCCAATCGCGGTCTGGAACCGCCAGTTCGGCGCTTTCCTCGAGATGATGAACAACACGCCACAGGTCGTCGTCGCGGCAGTCGAGGGCTACGCCATCGCCGGAGGCTTCGGCATCCTCTGCGTCTCCGACGTCGCGATCTGTACCGAGGGCGCGGGTTTCGCCATGAGCGAAACCGCCATCGGCATCGTGCCAGCCCAGATCGCGCCGTTCGTGGCCGTGCGCATCGGCGTGCCGCAGACGAGGCACCTCGCACTCACGGCTGCGCGCTTCAAGGGCGCCGAAGCCCTGAGGCTCGGGATCGCCCACTATCTCGTTCCCGATTCAGCCGCCCTCGACGCCAAGCTCGAAGAGGTGCTGAAGCAGATCGACAAGTGCGCGCCGATCGCCAATGCGCTCACCAAGCAGGTGGTCATGAGGGTCGGCACCGAGCCCCTGTCGGACGTGCTCGACTTCGCGGCCGACAAGTTCGCCGAAGCGCGCCGTGGCCCGGAGGCCGGGGAAGGCCTGCGCGCCTTTGCCGAGAAGCGGCCGCCGCGCTGGGCCGTCGAGTGATGAACTTCAGCAAGGTCCTGGTCGCCAATCGCGGCGAGATCGCCTGGCGCGTGATGCGTACGGCCAGGGCAATGGGCTATCGCACCGTCGCGGTCTACTCCGACGCCGACAAGGATGCTCCGCACGTCGCCTTCGCCGACGAGGCGGTGCGCATCGGGCCGCCGCCCGTCGGCGAGAGCTATCTCAGCATAGACCGCATCCTCGACGCCGCGCGCAGGAGCGGCGCCGACGCGATCCATCCTGGCTACGGTTTCCTGTCGGAGAACGAGGCTTTCGCGTCGGCCTGCGAGGCCGCGAACGTCACCTTCATCGGGCCACCGCCTGCTGCCATCGGCGCGATGGGCAACAAGGCGGCCGCCAAGCGACGCATGATCGAGGCCGGCGTACCCTGCGTGCCGGGCTATCAGGGCGCCGACCAGAGTGACGCCAACCTTGAAGCCGAGGCGCGCAAGATCGGCCTGCCGGTGATGGTCAAGGCCGCAGCCGGGGGTGGCGGACGCGGTATGCGCCTCGTCGAGCGAGACGGCGATCTCCTGGAAGCGATCCGCACGGCCCGCACCGAGGCCGAGAGCGCCTTCGGCTCTGGCGAGTTGATCCTCGAAAAGGCCGTGGTCGATGCGCGCCACGTCGAGATCCAGGTCTTCGCTGACTCTCACGGCAACGTCATCCATCTCGGCGAGCGCGACTGTTCGGTGCAGCGCCGCCACCAGAAGGTGATCGAGGAGGCACCCTCGCCTGCCGTCGATCCGGGATTGCGGGCGCGCATGGGCGAGGCCGCCGTCGCGGCAGCCCGGGCCATCTCCTATCGCGGCGCCGGCACGGTCGAATTCCTGCTGGGCGCCGACGGCGCCTTCTACTTCCTGGAGATGAACACCCGCCTGCAGGTCGAGCATCCGGTGACCGAGGCCATCACCGGTCTCGACCTCGTCGAATGGCAACTCCGCGTCGCGCGTGGCGAGAAGCTGCCGCTTACGCAGGAGCAGGTTGCGTTCAACGGCCACGCCATCGAGGTCCGCCTCTACGCCGAGGATGCCTATGGCGGGTTCCTGCCGCAGACCGGCCGCATCGACGTGTGGCGGCCCGCAACCGGTCCCGGTGTGCGCATCGATCACGGCATGAAGGATGGGCTCGCCATCTCGCCCTACTACGATCCGATGATCGCCAAGGTGATCGCCCATGGCGCGACGCGCGAGGAAGCGCGGGTGCGCCTGATCCGGGCGCTTGCCGAGACGGTCGTGCTGGGGCCGACCACCAACCGGCATTTCCTGATCCGCCTGCTGGAGCATCCCGATTTCGCCGCCGGCGAGGCCACGACATCCTTCCTCGTGAAGCACCAGTTCCCCGCGCCGGCGATCAGCGACGCCCATTGGAACGCTGCCGCCAACCTCCTCTGGCAGGCCTCGGCGCAGAAGCACCCACCGTCGATGCGCGGCTGGCGCAACTCCAATCCCGAGCCGACGCCGATCCGGCTGGCCGCCGGTGGAACGGAGCGCCTGCTGCAGGTCCGGGAGGCCGAGACGCCCGACGTCCCGTTCCATATCGACGGAAGCGACATCGTGCTCGACCTGGAGGCCCTCACGGTGCGCTTCAGCGACCGCACCTACGCCCCGCCCGAGACGGCGGCGGCCGGCAGCGACGGCAAGCTGCGGGCTCCCATGGACGGTCGCATCGTCGCAATCAAGGTGGCGGCAGGCGACAAGGTCGTGCGAGGCCAGACGCTGATCGTGCTGGAGGCCATGAAGATCCAGCACCAGCTCAAGGCCGCGCTCGACGCGAAAGTGGAGGCGATTTCCGTCCAGGAAGGCCAACAGGTTTCCAACCGGACCGTCCTGGTCGCGATGGAGCCCGACGCGGCTTAGCGCTAGGCTCCTCCCAACAAGAGAAGTCCAGGGAGGAATTGCCATGCTGCGTAGAGTTGCGCTCGCCTTGCTTGCCGTGGCCGCCGCCGGCCCCGCCTTCGGCCAGGCCTATCCGAACAAGCCGATCAACCTCATCGTGCCTTTCGCCGCCGGCGGCCCGACCGACGTCATGGCCCGCATCCTCGGCGAGCGCATGGGCAAGGAACTCGGCCAGCAGATCATCATCGACAACGTCACCGGCGCGGCGGGCTCGATCGCCATGGGCAAGCTCGCCCGCTCCGCACCCGACGGCTACACGATCGGCATTGGCCATCTCGGCACCAACGTCGTGAACGGCGCAATCTACAAGAACCTGAACTACGACCTGATCAACGATCTAGCGCCGGTCGCACTCCTGCCGTCCAACCCGCTGCTGGTTGTGACTTCTAACCAGGTGCCGGCCAAGGACCTCAAGGAGCTGGTCGCCTACCTCAAGGCCAATGCCGACAAGATTTCGGGCGGCACCGCGGGCCTCGGCTCCGGCTCGCATATCGGTGCGCTGGCCTTCTTCGCGGTCACCGGCACCAACTACCAGCTCGTGCCCTATCGCGGCACCGGCCCCGCCGTGCAGGACCTGATCGCCAACCAGATCCAGGTCATGATCGATCAGTCGTCGAATTCGCTGCCGCACATCCGCGCCGGCAAACTCAAGGTCTACGCCGTGACCGCCAAGCAGCGCACGGCGGCCGCGCCGGACGTCCCCACGACCGCCGAAGCCGGCTTCCCCGGCATCGAGGTCGCGATCTGGCACGGGCTGTGGGCGCCC